>DATKCC010000055.1:0-8886 GCA_035513375.1 Thermoanaerobaculia bacterium
CCGGTCCTTCCCCTCCTTGCCCTCGCGCTCCTCGATCGACAGGACCTTGACCTCGAGCACGTCGCCGGGGGCGACCAGGTCGGCCGGCCGCTCGACCCGCTCGTGGGCCATCTCGGAGACGTGGAGGAGCCCCTCGACGCCGCCCAGGTCGACGAAAGCGCCGTAGGCGGTGACGGAGGTCACCGTGCCGCGAACGACCGCGCCCACGGCGAGCCGGGCTAGAGCCTCCTCCCGGCGCTGGCGCTCCTCCTCCTCGAGGAGGTCCCGGCGCGAGAGGACGACGTTGGGGCGCCCGCCGCGGCCGGCGGCCTCGAAGCGCAGGACCCGGAAGGCGAGCCGCCGGCCGACGTAGGCCGCGGCGTCCTCGATGAAGCCGCGCTCGAGCTGCGAGATCGGGCAGAAGCCTCGGACGCCGGAGACCGTGACCTCGACCCCGCCCTTGACCACCTCCGAGACCACGCCCTCGACCGGGATACCGTGGGCGTGGGCCTGGGCGAGCTCCTCGATCGCCAGCGCGGTGTCCGCGGCGCCCGCGCCGGCGCCGGGCCGGACCCGCAGGCGGAGGCCGCCGCTCGCCGGGTCGCGCCCGGCGACGACGCCCTCGACGGTGTCGCCGACCGCGACCGTCAGCTCGCCGTCGGCGTCGGTCAGCTCGGCCAGGGCCACGACGCCGTCCGACTTGCCGCCGAGGTCGACGACCGCCGACTCTTCGCCGATCGAGAGGATCGGCCCCGAGGCCCGCGCCCCGGGCTCCGGGTCCTTGCCCGAGCCGCCGCCGGCCGCCTGCTGGCGCTCGAACTCGGCCAGGATGTCGCCGAAGTCGCGCTCGTCGTTCATCGCCTCTCCCCCCTCACCCTCGGTCCTTCTCCCCCCTGGCGGGGGCGGGGCGTCCTTCTCTCCCCTGGCGGGCGGAGAGGGACGCCCCGGCTCCGCCATTCGCTGATTGTACCTGGACCTCCGCGAGGATCGGACCGCTCTACCGGTGGGCCAAGGCCCACCCTACGATAGATCGTGCCGCGACCCATCGGTCTCGTAGTGGGTCAAGGCCCACCCTACGATAGATCGTGCCGCGACCCATCGGGTCTCGTAGGGTGGGCCCCGCCCCCCGCAGGGCCCCGTAGGGTGGGCCTTGGCCCACCAGATTGAGCCCCGGCCGGTAGACTCGCCCCCGCCATGGCCTCCGGAGCCGAAGCGCGAGAGGGCGGCCGCGCCCGCCGGCTGGGGGAGCTCGCCCGCCTGTTCTCGAAGCTCGGGATGATCGGCTTCGGCGGCCCGGCGGCCCACATCGCCATGCTGGAGGACGAGGTCGTCCGGCGGCGCCGGTGGCTCGACCGCCAGCACTTCCTCGATCTGGTCGGGGCGACCAACCTCATCCCCGGCCCCAACTCGACCGAGATGGCGATGCACGTCGGCTTCGAGCGCGCCGGCTGGCCGGGCCTGCTCGTGAGCGGCGCCTGCTTCATCCTGCCGGCGGTGGCGATCACCGGCGGCTTCGCCTGGCTCTACGTCGCCTACGGCGCGTTGCCCGAGGTCGAGCCCTTCCTCTGGGGGATCGGGCCGGCGGTCCTGGCGGTGATCCTGGGGGCGCTCTGGAAGCTCGGCCGCCAGGCGGTCAAGGGCTGGCGGCTGGCGGCGGTCGGCGCGGCGGTCGCGGCGGCGGCCCTCGCCGGCACCGACGAGATCGCTGCGCTCCTCCTGGGCGGGGCGCTCGGGATGCTCTGGCTCCGGCTCGCGGCCCGGCGCGGGGACGGCGGCCGGCCATCGCCCGCCGCGGTCGTGCTGGTGCTCCTCGCCGGGCTCCGCCGGGCAGGCGCCGCGGCCGCGGCCACGGCCGGCGCCGCGGGAGCCGCGGCGGCGGCGGGCGCGGTCCCGCTGGGCAAGTTGTTCCTGTTCTTCCTCAAGGTCGGGGCGGTCCTCTAAGGCAGCGGCTACGTGCTGGTCGCCTTCCTCGAAGGCGGCCTCGTCCGCGGCTACGGCTGGCTGACCGAGCCCCAGCTCCTCGACGCCGTCGCCCTGGGTCAGCTCACCCCGGGGCCGGTCCTCTCGACCGCCACCTTCATCGGCTACGTCCTCGCCGGCGCTCCGGGGGCGGCGGTCACCACGGCCGGCATCTTCCTGCCTTCCTTCTTCTTCGTCCTGGCCCTGAACCCGCTGGTTCCGCGGCTCCGGGAGTCGGCCTGGCTGGGGGCGTTCCTCGACGCCGTCAACGTCGCCGCGGTCGGCCTGATGGCGGCGGTGACGATCGAGCTCGGGCGGGCGACGCTGACCGCCTGGCCGGCCTGGCTGATCGCCGGCCTCGCCGCGGCGGCGGCCCTGCGCTTGCGCATCAACGCCGCCTGGCTGGTCCTGGGCGGCGCCCTCCTCGGCCGGCTGCTGGCGCCCTGGACCGCCGGCTAGCCGTCCGCAAAGGACTCCAGGAGCTCCAGCAGCCGCTCGATGTCGCCGGCCCTGTTGTGGAGGTGGGGGGAGACGCGGAGGTTGCCGCGGCGCAGCGCGACGTCGAGCCCGGCCGCGCGGAGGTGCTCGAAGACCTCCCGATTGCGCCCCGGCTCGCGGTGGGAGAAGACGACGATCGGCGAGCGCTCCGCCGGCGCCTCCGGGCTCACCAGCCGCCAGCGCTCGCGCGCCAGCCCGTCGATGAGGCGGTCGACCAGGGCGCGGTCGTGGGCCTCGATCCGCTCGAGGCCGGCGGCGAGCAGGGTCTCGACCGCGGCGGCGAACGGCTTGACGTTGAAGAAGCTCGCGGTGGCGAAGGCGTCGAGGCGCCGGGCGCCCAGGGTGGCCGGGTCGGGGAAGGCCTCCTCCTCGCCGCCGCCCGAGTCCTGGAGGTCGTCAGCTGTACGGCTGGCGAGCCAGTAGCGCCGGTTGACCGTGAGCCGCTCCCGCAGCTCGGGCCGGAGCCAGCAGAACCCCGTGCCGTATGGCCCGCAGAGCCACTTCCAGCCGGCGTTGACCACCGCGTCGACCGGCAGCGAGGGGAGGTCGAGCCGGCGGGCGCCCAGCCCCTGGGTGGTGTTGACCACGAAGGCCACGCCGCGCGCCCGGCAGAGCGAGCCCAGAGCAGCGACGTCGGTCGCGTGGCCCGTGAAGGAGTGGACCCAGCTCAGGCAGAGGACCCGCGGCCGCCCGGCGCCGGGAGCCCCCAGGGCCTCGGCCAGGTCGTCCGGCTCGACGACCGGCCGCCCGCGACGGGAAGTGAGGCGGCGCACCGTCACCCCGCGGTCGGCGAGCCCCAGCCAGGGGAGGATGTTCGAGGGGAAGTCCCCGGCCATCACCAGGACCTCGTCGCCCGGCCCGAGCGGCAGCCCGTTCGCCAGCAGGTGGACGCCGTAGGAGGCGCCGTTCGTGACCACGACGTCGTCGGCGCTCACGCCGAGCAGCGCCGCCACCGCCCGCCGCAGGCGCGCCGGCACCTCATGGAAGCGCCGCCCCACCAGGTGCTGCGGCGCGCGCTTCCAGGCGATCGCCTCCTCGGCTTCGGCCACCGCCGGCTCGGGCAGCGGCCCCTGGTGCGCGGTGTTGAGCCACACGCGCCCCTCGAAATCGCCGAACAGCTCGCGAAAATCGCCGCCGACGATCCGGCCGGCTCTGCTGCCGCGGGCGCGGGCCCCGTCCCCTCTGCCAGGCATCGTGTCTCGACGCTAGCAGAGCACCGACCAGGCCCGAGACCCCGCGCCGGCGCGTGCTCCGCTCTACCCCGAGGGGTGGGGCGCCACCCGCCGCTCGCGGACTATCTTCGCCTCGAGCCTGTCGGCCTCGGCGCCCGCCCCGGGTATCGTTCCCGAAGGCGCGGACCGGGGATCGGCGGCGGCCTGACCGAGCAAGGGAGAGATCGAACATGAAGAAGACCCTGAGCGCACTGGGCCTTTTGATCGTCCTGTCGGCGGTGACTCTCGCGGTCGGCGCGGGGGTCAAGGCGCCCGACAAGGTCGTGATCGACGCCGCCCAGGCCAAGCGGTCGGTGGTGACCTTCCCGCACGCCGAGCACGTGAAGAACGCGCCCGACTGCACGACCTGCCATCACACCGCCAAAGGGCTGACCGCAACCTCCGGCCAGGAGGTCGCGAGCTGCGCCTCCTGCCATCTCGACCCGGAGAAGGCCGAAACCCCGAGCATTCGGGAGATGAGCCTCAAGAAGAACCCCTACCACATGGTCTGCATCGACTGCCACAAGGAGGAGACCAAGGGGCCGACCAAGTGCGACGACTGCCACCCCAAGGGGTGAGCGGTAACCCAGGCTGAAGCCCGCCGGCCCTGAGGTCGGTTCCGCTCGGCGTATCGGAGGCGGTCACGCGTCCCAGTGGGCCGGGGCCTTGACGACCGGGAGTGGCTCGGGATAATCTGAGTCCCTACAACTCCCGGAGGTGCGACATGAAGCCGCTCGTCGAGCGCCCGTCCGTTGTCGTATTCGTTCTGTTCCTGACCCTCGTCGGCTTCCCGGCCTTCGCCCAGGAGAGCGAGGAGCCCGCCGAGGAGCCCACCGAGGCGACCCGAGCGGAACAGGAGGAAGAGGTCGCCGAGCCCCAGGTCTTCGGCGAGGTGGTCACGGTCACCGCCCGGAAGCGCGAGGAGACGCTCGCGGACGTGCCCTTCTCGGTCGCAGCCCCCACCGAGGAGATCCTTCGCGAGCGCGGCGCCACCGAGCTCGAGGACGTGGCCCGCAACGTCGCCGGGTTCACCGTCCAGAACCTGGGGCCCGGCCAGAGCCAGCCGGCGATCCGGGGCGTCTCGGCGGGGCAGGTCGTCCGCGACCAGCCCGGGGTCAAGGAGCAGGTCGGCGTCTACCTCGACGAGTCGGTCCTCTCGCTCTCCCTGTTCACTCCCGACCTCGACCTCTTCGACCTCTCCCGGGTCGAGGTGCTGCGCGGGCCCCAGGGAACGCTCTACGGCTCGGGGTCGCTCTCGGGCACCGTCCGCTACATCACCAATCAGCCCGAGCTCGGGGTGTCGGAGACGATCGTCGACCTCCAGGGGAGCTTCATCGACGACGGCGACGCCGCCGGCCACGCCAAGGTCGCCTACAACACCCCGCTGGGCGACGTCGCGGCCCTGCGGATCGCCGCCTACTACACCGGGTACGGCGGCTACATGGAGGCGGTCCAGCCGGGCCTCTCCGTGCGCGAGGACGTCAACGGCGGCGAGCGCGCCGGCGTGCGGCTGGCGCTGCGCCTCGAGCCGAACGAGAGACTGACGATCACCCCGCGGGTCCTCTACCAGGAAGTGGAGATGGACGGCTGGAACCGCATCGACGCCTACAACATCCTGGCCAACCCCTTCACCACCACGCGGCCGGCGGTGAGCCTCGGCGACCGCCGGCAGTTCATCCAGATCGACGAGCCGTTCACCGACGAGTTCCTGCTTGCGGACCTCGACGTCGAGTACGACTTCGGCAACGGCCTGGCCCTCACCTCGATCACCTCCTACTCGGACCGCGACATCCTGGTGGTGCGCGACGCCGGCGCGCTGACCGCCAGCATCACCGGCGGCTCGATCGGCTTTCCTGAGCCGATCTACGCCCTCGACGCCCCCCTGGACGACGCCACCACCGCCCAGGTGCTGACCCAGGAAGTCCGCCTGTCCGGCGAGCGCGACCGGCTGGACTGGGTGACCGGCCTCTTCTATAGCACCATGGACCGCGACTACGGCCAGGACCTGCTGGTCTCCGGGTTCGAGGCCCTGACCGGGATCCCCACCGCGGGAGCCTTCGGCGCCCCCAGGGACGTGCTCTTCTTCTCCGACCTGAGCTATGAGTTCGACCAGCTCGCGCTCTTCGGCGAGGCGACCTACGCCGTCACCGACCGCTTCGACCTCTCCGCTGGCGTGCGCTGGTATGACTACGAGGAGGACCGCGTCCAGACCTTCGACGGCATTTTCGCGGACCCCGGGACGACCCGGGGCTCGGTCACGGCCGACGGCTTCGTGCCGCGCGTGATCGTGAGCTTCGCCGTCTCCGAGGACACGTCCGTGAACGCCCAGGTCTCTCAGGGCTTCCGGCTGGGCGGCATCAACGACCCCCTCAACGTCCCGCTGTGCACGCCCCAGGACCTGGTGACCTTCGGCGGGCGGGAAGCCTGGGAGGACGAGACGCTGTGGAACTACGAGGTGGGCTCGAAGTCGACCTTCATGGGCGGCCGCGGCTATCTCAACGTCGCCGGCTTCTACATGGACATCACCGACCTCCAGGCGACGGTGACCGCCGGGTCGTGCTCCTCCCGGGTCGTCTTCAACGTGCCGGAGGCGACGAGCCGAGGCCTGGAGCTGGAGCTCGGAGTTCAGCCCAGCCCCTGGTTCGACTTCGCCATCTCTGCCAGCTACAACGACTCCGAGCTCGGGTCGACGCTCACCTCGACCGACGCCGCCGGCAACGTGACGGTGGTCTCGGGCATCGAGAAGGGCAACCGCCTGCCGACCGTGCCCGAGTTCCAGGCGGCCGCGGCGGCCAGCTACCGCTGGGAGATGAGGCAGGGGTGGGCAGGGTACCTGACCGGTGTCTACCAGCACGTCGGGTCCCGTTTCACGCAGATCGGCGACCAGGCCGAAGGCTTCGGCACCGTGAACCTGCTGTCCTTCGCGCCCAACACCATCGGCGGCCCGCTGACCCAGACCACCTTCACCTTTGATCCGGAGCTGCCGGCCTACGACATCGTGAACCTGCGGCTCGGCGTCCTGAGCGACCGGTGGGAAGTGGCCGCTTTCGTCAACAACGTGACCGACGAGCGCGCCCTTCTGGCCCTGGACCAGGAGCGGGGCACCCGCGCGCGGGTGGGCTTCCTGACCAATCAGCCGCGGACCTTCGGGCTGAGCGCGCGCTTGACCCTCTGAGGCCGGCGGCTCCGAGGGACGGGGAGGTTCCAGGCGCTTAGGCCCGCTCGGAACCTCCTCGTCCGTTCTCCGTAAGAGTATTCATGGCCTACCTCAAGCTCGCGGTGCGGGCGCTCGCCAAATCGCCCCTCCTCACCGGGATCGCCGTCCTGTCGCTGGCGCTCGGGATCGGCGCCAACGCGGCGATCTTCTCGCTGTTCGACCAGATCCTCTTGCGCAAGCTGCCGGTGGCCGAGCCGGAACGGCTGGTGAACCTCTCCTCGCCCGGGCCCAAGCAGGGGTCGACTTCGTCCAACCAGGCCGGTGACTCCGACTCCGTCTTCAGCTACCCGATGTTCCGCGACCTCCGGGGGGCGGCGAAGGCCTTCAGCGACATGGCCGCCCACCGGGTGTTCGGCGCCAACCTCGCCACCGGCGAGGAGACCCTGAGCGGCGAGGGGATACTGGTCTCGGGCTCCTACTTCCCCGTGCTAGGGCTGCGGCCGGCCCTCGGGCGGCTGATCGCGCCCACCGACGACGAGGTCCCGGGCCAGGGCGCCGTGGCGGTGCTCTCCCACCGCTTCTGGCGCCGGCAGCTCGGCGCCGACCCCGGCGTGCTCGGTCGGCTCCTCACGGTCAACGGCGTCTCGTTGACCATCATCGGGGTGGCGCCGGCCGGCTTCGACGGCACCACCCTGGGCGCCCAGCCGGACGTCTTCGTGCCGCTGACGATGCGGGCCGCGCTCGAGTCCTTCTTCGACGAGGAGGGCTTCGAGAACCGGCGCAGCTACTGGGCCTACGTCTTCGCGCGCCTCGCGCCCGGGGCCTCGATCGAGCGGGCCCGGGCCGAGGTGAACGGGATCTACCGGCCGATCCTGGCCGAGGTCGAGGCGCCGCTCCAGGAGGGCATGAGCCCGGAGAGGCTGGAGCTGTTCCGGGCCAAGGAGATCGTGCTCGCGGACGGGTCGCGGGGGCAGAGCTCGGTCCCCGACCAGGCCCGGACCTCGCTCTCCCTGCTGTTCGCGGTCACCGGCGTCGTGCTGCTCATCGCCTGCGCCAACATCGCCAACCTGCTGCTCGCGCGGGGCGCGAGCCGCAGCCAGGAGATCGCGGTGCGCAACTCGCTCGGCGCCAGCCGCGGCCGGCTCCTGACCCAGCTCCTCGTCGAGTCGGCGCTGCTCGCCGCCCTGGGCGGCGTCGCCAGCTTGGTCGTCGCCCACTGGACGCTGCGGCTGATCGGAACGATCCTGCCCGCCGACGCCGCCGACACCGTGCGGCTTGCGCTCAGCCCGGGGGTCGCGCTCTTCGCCGGGGCGCTCGCGCTCGGCACCGGCCTCATGTTCGGCCTCTACCCCGCGCTCCACGCCACCCGGCCCGACCTGGTGAGCGCGCTCAAGGCGAGCTCCGGCCAGCCCTCCGGGGCGCGGGCCGCGGCGCGCTTCCGGGCCTCGCTGGCGACCGCGCAGATCTTCCTCTCGACGATGCTCCTGATCGTTTCGGGGCTGTTCCTCAAGAGCCTGGTCAACGTCAGCCGCGTGGAGCTGGGCGTCCGCGCGGAGAACCTGGTGACCTTCGCGATCTCCCCGTCGCTCAACGGCTACGAGCCCGAGCGCAGCCTCGCCCTCTTCGAGCGGCTCGAGGAGGAGCTGGCGGCGATCCCCGGGGTCACCGGGGTCACCGGCGCCCTGGTGCCGATCCTGTCGGGGAGCAACTGGGCGAGCAGCGTCGAGGTCGAGGGCTTCGAGCGCGGGCCGGACACCGACAACACCGGCTGGTTCAACCAGGTGGGCCCCGGGTTCTTCCGGACCCTGGGCGTGCCGCTGCTCTCGGGCCGGGAGTTCACGGCGGCCGACGGCGAGGGCGGCGAAAAGGTGGCGATCGTCAACCAGGCGTTCGCGGAGAAGTTCGGCCTCGGCCGCGACGCGGTGGGCAAGTGGATGTCGGCCGGGGGCGAGGACGAGCTCGACACCCAGATCGTCGGGGTGGTGCAGGACGCTGCGTACTCCGAGGTCAAGGACGAGATCCCGCCCCAGTTCTTCACCCCCTACCGGCAGGACTTCCAGCTCGGGTTCCTGACCTTCTACC
>DATKCC010000056.1:0-18102 GCA_035513375.1 Thermoanaerobaculia bacterium
CGTACCACTCCATCAGGTGATGGAACTGCTCGGTACCCGTCTTGACGCACTGGTGGTGGGCGACCCGGCCACGGATCACCGCCGCCGACAACATGTTGCCGGTCGTCGAGTCCTCCCAGCCGGGCGAGTAGACCGGGATCCCCGCCTCCATCGCCGCGATCAGCCAGGAGTCCGCCGGGTCGATCCGGTAGTGCGGCTCGAGCTCGCCCGAGCCGAGGATGTCGAACAGGAACTCCGACGGGAAGCGCCGCTCGCCGGTCTGGGCCGCCCGCGCCCAGCGCCCGATCAGGGCGGCCTCCACCTCGCGCATCACCGTCTCCGGGATGCAGGTGTCGGTCACCCGGTTCATCCCCCGGTCGTAGAGCGCCTTCTCGTCGGCGGCGTTGAGCGCGCGCCAGTCCGGGACGATCTCGTACTCGTCGTGCGCCACGAGATTGAAGACGTCCTCCTCGAGGTTCGCCCCGGTGACCGACAGGGCGTGGACCTTTCCGGCCCGGATCATCCGGGCGAGGATGATCCCCAGCTCCGCGGTGGACATCGCCCCGGCCAGGGTGACGAGCATCTCGCCACCGGCCGCCAGGTGGTCTTCGTAGGCCCGGGCTGCCGCCAGGGTCTCGCGGGCGTTGAAGTGCCGGAAGTGCTGGTCGAGGAAGGATCGGACACTCATGACGGCTACGGAGTGTAACCCACCCGCTCACGCCGGCCCGGCGCGGCCGGCGAGGGCGCGCGCGCGGACCCGCTCCGTCCCGAATCGGGGTGGCTCGTGCACTAGGAGTGATGCTGAACTTGCCTGGGACCGGAGACGGTTGTAACCGGTTTCAGGTAATATAGAATGTGCGCATGTTGTTAGGGTCGCGCCTGCGACCGGGGGGCCGAGGAGCTGTCTTGAGTTTCCGTAACCGATTCTTCGCCGTCGCCGGGACCGTCTTTCTGGCTGCCACCGCCGGAGCCCTGGTGTTGGTCCGTAACCTCCTGGAGGGCGTGTCGCGAGCCGGCGCCGCCCAGGAGCTCGACGCCGCCCTGGAGGCGGCCCGCCTCGCGGCGGACCTCGCGCTGGTAGGCCTCGCCGGGCTGCTCGTCGCGGTCCTGCTTCTCTGGCTCGGATCGCGCCGCTTCCAGCGCTCCCTGAGCGACCTGACCGAGGTCATGGCCGAGACCGGCGCCAACGGCCGGCTGACCCAGCCCAAGGCCCGAGGGCCGGGCGGCCCCTGGGTCGGCACCGAGGTCGACGAGCTGCGCTCGGCCTTCGCCCGGCTGATGAAGACGGTGGACGAGAGCTTCCGCGACCGGGAGCGCTCCTACGTCGAGGCCGTCGGCGCCGTTGTCGCCGCCATCGACGCCCGCGACCACGAGACGACCGGGCACTCGTTCCGGGTGGCCCACTACGCTCTGGCGCTCGCCCGGGCGCTGGAGATGGGGCCGGACCAGATCCGCGCCATCGAATGGGGCGCCCTGCTCCACGACGTGGGCAAGATCGCCGTCCCGGACGCGATCCTGCGCAAGTCCGGCCGCCTGACGGAGGAGGAGTGGCACGTGATGCGCCAGCACCCGAGCTGGGGCTTCGAGATGCTGGCCGACGTCCAGTTCCTCGAGCCGGCGCTGGAGGTCGTCTACAGCCACCACGAACGGTGGGACGGCGGCGGCTATCCCCGGGGGCTCCGGCAGGGAGCGATCCCCCTGGCGGCGCGGGTCTTCGCCGTCGTCGACACCTACGACTCGATCACTTCGGACCGGCCCTACCGCCGGGCCCGCAGCCACCCCGAGGCGGTGACCGAGCTCTGCCGCGTGTCCGGCACCCAGCTCGACCCCCGGGTGGTGGAGGCCTTCATCCGACTTTCCGAGGTCGACCTCCGGCGTCTGCGCGAGCGATCCGGCCAGCGCGACCTGAGCGTCCGTATCCCCGGCGCCGTCACCGACATCCGGATGGCGGACCGGAAGAGCCAGGGGTCGGTGTAGCAGCCCGGTCTGAGGCCTCTACGGGATCCCGTGGCGCTTGCGCTTGGCCCACAGGGCCTTTCTGCTGATCCCCAAGAGGCTCGCGGCCTCGCCCTGGCGGCCCCTCGTGTAGGCGAGGGCGCGCCGGAGCTCGTCGGCCTCGACGGCTGCGAGCGGCCTCGGCGGTAGCTCGGCTCCCGCCGGCGGCTCCGGGTCGAGGACCGGCCCCGGCCCCCGGCCGCTCGCCTCCGCGACCAGGACCAGGTCCCGCTCCAGGGTGTTCTTCAGCTGGCGCAGGTTCCCCGGCCAGGGGTGGCGAAGTATCCACTCGCGCGCCCTCCGCGAGAGGGTCGGCCGGCCCTTTCCGAAGCGCCGTCCGAGATCCTCGAGCAGGCGATCGACCAGGCCGGGGAGGTCCTCCGGACGCTCGCGGAGCGGCGGCACCCGGAAGGCGAGGACCTCCAGGCGGTAGTAGAGATCCTCGCGAAAGGCGCCGCGGCGGACCCGTTCGGGCAGATCCTCCGATCCGATCGAGAGGAAGCGCACGTCGGCGCGCCGCTCGCTGCTACCGAGCGGCGCGTAGGCGCCCTCGGCCACCAGCCGGAGGAGCGCCGGCTGGACGGCGAGCGGGAGCTCCTCCACGTGGTCGAGGACCAGGCTCCCGGCCGCCGCGCGCCCCACCCGTCCGGGGCTCGCCGCCGCCGCCCCGGTGAACGCCCCGGCCCGGTAACCGAAGAGCTCGCTCTCGAAGAGCGCCGCGGGAACCGCGCCCGGATCGAGCTCCACCAGCGGGCCGGCCGCGCGGGGGCTCGCGGCGTGGATCGCGCGCGCCAGGGCGGTCCGGCCGGTCCCGGCCTCGCCGATCAGCAGCAGGGGGGCCGGGCTTCGGGCGGCGCGCCCCAGGGCAGCGAGCCGGCGGGCGAGGACCGGCTGGCCGGCGAGTAGCCGGTCGATCGGCGAGTCGGTCGGTTCGGAAAGGGTCACGACGCCGGCGGATCGCCAGCGAACTCCCGGGTCTCGTCTGCGGCGTCCGACCACAAGCGCTCGAGCGCGTAGAACTCCCGCGGCTCGGGTTGAAAGACGTGGGCGACGAGATCGCCGTAATCGAGCAGCACCCAGTGGCCGGAGCGCTGGCCCTCGACGTGGATCGGGCGGACCCCTTCGGCCGCCAGGCCCTCCTGGATCGCCTCCGAGATCGCCCGGACCTGGCGCTCGCTTGCGCCGCTGCAGATCACGAAGTAGTCGGTGAAGTCCGAGACCGGGCCGAGGTTGAGGACCCGGAGGTCCTGGGCCTTGCGATCGAGCGCCGCAGCGACCGCACCGCGGACCCGGTCGGCGGTGCTGGCGGCGGATTGCGGGGCGGAACTCATCGATAGAAGCGGTACTTCCGGAGGTAGTCTACCACCAGGGAAGGCATCCACTCCTCGTCGGGGTCCTCGCCGCGGGCGAGCCGCTCCCGGATCTCGGTCGAGGAGAGATCGACCAGCGCGTCCGCGACGACCGCGACCTCGCGACGTTCCAGGAGCTCGCGGAGCTCGGGCGCCAGCCGGTCGCCGAGAGTGCCGAGGTCCCAACCGGGACGAGCGAGCACGACCAGCCGGGCGAGCTCCGGAAGCTCGCGCCAGCGCCGCCAGGTGGGAAGCTCGGCGAAGGAGTCGGCGCCGACCAGGAGGTGGAGGTCGAGCTCGAGGCCGGCGGCCAGCCCCTCTCGCCGGAAGTGCTCGAGGGTCTCCACCGTGTACGACGGGCGGCCGGATCGGAGCTCGTGATCGGAAGCGAAGAGGCCCGGCTCGAGCAGGATCGCCATCTCGACCATGGCGAAGCGCGCCGCGGCCGGGGCCTGCGGGGCGGTCTCCGGGTCGCGCTTGTGGGGCGGAGCCGCGGTCGGCAGGTAGACGACCCGCTCGAGGCCCAAGCGCCGGCGCGCCTCCTGGACCGGAGCGATGTGGCCCAGATGGATCGGGTCGAAAGCGCCGCCGAAAAGGCCGAGTTTCATCGCATCGCCCCTCTCGGGGTCGGCGGCATCCTAGCCAGTCCACGGCCTCCAGGTGGTGGGCTCTTCGGCCGCGGACGCTGCCGCCTCGGTGGCTTCATCGAGGCGGGCGCCGACCGCGGCTACCAGCTCGGGGAGGCCCTGGCCCGAGACTCCGCTCACTTCGTGGTAGGCGAGACCCCGCTCCGCGGCCGCCGCCCGGAGCTCCTGGCGCCGCTCCGCCCTCGCCGCATCGAGCTTGCTCCCGGCGAGGATCCGGGGACGCTCCAGGAGCTCCGGATCGAAGGTCCCGAGCTCGCGCTCGACCGTCGTCAGGTCCTCCTCGGCGCTCCCCTCGACCGACAGGTCGACCAGCTGGACCAGCACCCGGCAGCGCTCGACGTGGCGCAGAAACTGGTGGCCCAGGCCGGCCCCCTCGGCGGCCCCGGCGATCAGCCCCGGCAGATCGGCGAGGACGAACGTCGCGCCGGACGGACCGCGCTCGACGACGCCGAGCTGCGGGACGAGCGTGGTGAAGGGGTAGTCGGCGATCTTCGGCCGGGCGGCCGAGAGCCGGCTGATCAGCGTCGACTTGCCGGCGTTCGGCAGGCCCACCAAACCGACGTCCGCCAGCAGCTTGAGCTCCAGGCGCAAGTGGCGTTCGCGCCCCTCGTCGCCCTCCTCGGCGCGGCGCGGCGCCTGATTCGTGGCGGTCTTGAAGTAGGCGTTCCCACGACCGCCGAGCCCGCCGGCGGCCACCTGGAGCCGCTGGCCGTCCTCCAGGATCTCGCCCAGCAGTACGTCCCCTTCGGCGTCGTAGACCTGGGTGCCCAAGGGGACTGCGATCCCGAGCCCCTCGCCGCTGCGGCCGGTGCGGTTCGAGCCCTCCCCGTGCCGCCCGCGCTCGGCGGCGTAGAGCTGCTGGAAGCGCAGGTGGAAGAGGGTGTTTCGCGAGCGGTCGCCGACCAGGAAGACCGAGCCGCCATGGCCGCCGTCACCCCCCGAGGGGCCGCCCCTGGGCACGTACTTCTCGCGGCGGAAGGCGATGCAGCCGTCGCCGCCGCGGCCGCCCTGGACGTGGATCACCGCCTCGTCGAGAAACTGCAGGGGGGCTCGTTACTCCGTGGGGAGGACGTTGACGAACTTGCCGAGGCGGCCGCGGTCGCGGAACTGGACCGTGCCGTCGGCCTTGGCGAACAGGGTGTCGTCTTTGCCCCGGCCGACGTTGGTGCCGGGCAAGAACTTGGTGCCCCGCTGGCGGACGATGATCGCGCCGCCGGTGACCGTCTGGCCGCCGTAGACCTTGACCCCGAGGTGCTGGGCGTTGGAGTCCCGGCCGTTGCGGCTCGAGCCCTGTCCCTTCTTGTGAGCCATGGTGTCGTTTCCTCTACCTTCAGATGTGGATCGTGTCCACGCGGACGCGGTGATAGTCCTGCCGGTGACCGGTGGTTCGCCGGTAGCCCTTGCGGCGCTTGAACTTGAAGACGCGGATCTTGGGGCCCCGGACCCGGTCCAGGAGCACACCGGTCACCGAGGCGCCGGCGAGCTGGTCGCCGCTCTTGACGCCGTCGTCGGCGTGGACCAGGAGGACCCGGTCGAAGGTGACCTCGGAGCCCTCCTCGGCGCCGCCGGTCAGCTCGACGTCGATCACGTCTCCCGGCTCGACCCGGTACTGCTTGCCGCCGGTCTCGATCACAGCCTGCATCAGCGCACACTCCTCGGTACGGCCCCGGACGGGGCGTGAGCCGGGAACCGTAGCATCCGGGAGGGACGCGCGTCAACCGCCGGGGGGACCGGTGATCCGCCCGCCTCGCCCGCCGGTGGTATCGTCCAGGTCCAACCTTATCCAGGGAGGTCCCCCCCCATGTCCGCCCCCGACTACGTCGTCTGCCTCAACTGCGAGAGCCCCTGCTACGCCTTCGAGTGGCACGACGGCAAGGTCCAGGAAGCGCTCTGCGAGGTCTGCGGCAACGACGACCCGGAGGAGTTCATCACCCCTGCGGAGCTGGAGGAGCTCTCGGGGGGTTGACGGGAGGCCTCGCCCCGAGCCTGGCTATACCCCCCGGTCGTCCGACGGATCGCGGTCCACGCCGACATCTGAGTGATATCCGCTAAAATTTCAGTTCCGCCTCTTGACAAGACCTGAGTCTACTTCTATCATGGAACCGATCACGAGGCCCGTGGGCTCCCTACGGATCCCTCGCACCACGGAACCAGACTCTCAAGGAGGTAGACCGATGCGTACTGCCATGACCCGCTGGAACCCCACCGGGAGCTACGTCTCCCGTGACCCCTTCGCCAGGCTGCTCGAGGGCTTCCTGGGCGAAAACCTCAACCCGAGCGAAGACGTGTCGAACCGCGCCTGGACTCCGGCGGTCAACATCCGCGAGACCGACAACGCCTTCTTCGTCGAGGCCGAGCTCCCGGGCATGACGAAGGACGACATCGAGATCACCCTCGAGAACAACATGCTCAAGCTCTCCGGCGAGCGCCGGTTCGAGAAGGACACCAAGGAGGAGAACTACCACCGAGTGGAGCGGTCCTACGGCACCTTCCTGCGTACCTTCTCGCTGCCCAGTCAGGTGGACTCTGAGGGGGTCAAGGCGGCCTTCAAGGAGGGCGTGCTGACGATCGAGATCCCGAAGGCCGAGGAAGCGAAGCCGCGGAAGATCGCGATCAACTGAGGCCGCTTGATCGTCGAGGCTGGGGGCAGGTCGGGAGAATCGCTTCTCCAGGCCGAGTCGCCCCCCCTCCCGATCTGCCACCCCACATCCCCTCGGATCCCCTTTCCACCCTCCAAGGGGGGAAGGGGACGCCCCCTTCGCTCGGAGGCGGGCTAGGGGGCTCCGCTTGCTCGGGCGGGGCTCTTCGATAGGGGCATTTCGGCCTCTTTCGGCTCCGCGGCGGGTCCCTCGGCCGGGAGGCTCACCCGTACCCTGGTCCCTCGTCCCGGCTCGCTTTCGAGCGTCACCTGACCGCGGTGGTTGCGCGCGATGCGATCGACGATGGCGAGGCCGAGACCGGTCCCGCCCTTGCGCGTCGAGTAGAAGATCTCGAACACCCGGTCGAGGTCGGCCGGCGGGATTCCCCGGCCGTTGTCCTCGACGAGGAGATCGACCACCGCCCCGTGCCGCTCCGCCGCGAGCAGGACCCGCGGCGCCGCCGTCTCCTCGACCGCGGCGAGGGCGTTCTGGGCCAGGTTCAAGAGGAGCTGCCGGATCTGGGCCGCGTCCACTCGCAGCGTGGCGCCGCCGCTCCGATCCTCCACGTCGAGCGTCACCCGGTGGTCGCCGGCTTCGCGCTGGAGGAGCTCGCGGACCCGCTCGAGGAGCTCCGCCGCCGGAACCTCCTCCGCCTCGAGCGCCCGTGGCCGGGCGTAGGAGAGGAAGTCGGTCACCAGCCTTTCGAGCCGGGCGATCTCGCCGCGTGTGATCTCCAGCAGCCGGCCTCCGGTCGGGGCCCGGGCCGCGCCGTTGCGGCCCAGCTCTTCCTCGAGCATCTGCATGTTGAGGCTGAGGGAGTTGAGCGGGTTGCGTATCTCGTGGGCGAGCCCCGAGGCCAGTGTTCCGACGTAGGCCAGGCGCTCCGCTTCGGCCGCCTGCTCCTCGAGGCGCTGGCCGCGGCGGAGCAAAGCCGCGATCAGCAGGAACGCCCCTAGCAGAAGCGCCAGGGTCACCGCACCCAGGGTGGCGGTCTGGCCAATGAGATCCCGGCGGAGCTCACCGATCCGCTGCTGGAGGTCCCGCTCGCTCAAGCCGATCCTCAGGACCCCGAAGTCGCCGATCGGCTTTTCGACTTGGTACTCCGAGGTCCTCACGTCCTCCTCGGTGCGGACCGTGCCGGGCTCGCCGGGGAGCTCCCGGTCGCCGAGCTGCAGCACCTCCCCGCTGCCGACCGGCTCCACCACCTCGGCCCGCGCCTGGTAGACCAGGGCGTCGTCGTCGTCGTAGACCTCGACCGAGCTCACCACCCCGCGCTGGCGGAGCACCGAATCGATGTAGGTTCGCGTCTCCCGCTCGACCGCCATCACCGTATAGAGGTCGGCCCCTTGGCGTTCTGCGCGCTCCGCGATCCGGCCGGCGATGTCCTCGGCCTCCGCGCGGGTCTCGAGCAGGACGCGCTCGATCTCCCGCTGCGACAGCGAGCGGAAGATCAACCACCCGAACAGCACCAGGTCGAGGATCACCACCGCGCCGAAGACCACCAGGGCCACGAGCAGACGCCGGTAGATCCCGGTGGAGCGGCGGGGGGAGCGGAGTGCCATCGGCCGGAGGATAACGCGGAAGGCCCTCGCGGGCGCCGCTCGGCTATGGTTGACCGGCATGGCAGGGTCCGGTAGGATCTCCGGTCAGGATCCCATGCCCATCGCCGCCGCTCCCCGCCGCCGGGCGGCCCTCCCGGCCGGCCTCCTCGCCCTCTCTCTCGCGCTCTGGGCCGCCTGCGGCCCGGCCGGCGAGCCCGCCCCGTCCGGGGAGGGGGCGGCCGCGGGCCCGCGCCGGGGCGGCACGATCGTCGTCGGAACGATCACCGACATCGAGACCTTCAACGAGCTGCTCGACACCAGCAGCCGGGCCTTCCACGACGTGGGCTACCAGATGTTCCTCCATCTGCTCGACGAGCAGCCGGACTTCACCGAGCACCCGCCGAGCTTCGCCCCCGAGCTCGCCACCTCCTGGGAGTGGTCGGACGACCACCTGGCGCTCACCTTTCACCTGCGGGAGGACGCCGTCTGGAGCGACGGCGTGCCGGTGACCGCCGAGGACGTCCGCTTCACCTGGGAGGCCCAGACCTCGCCGGAGGTCGCCTGGGACGGCGCCTACACCAAGGAGTCGATCGAGGACGTGGAGGTGGTGGCTCCTCACACGGTGGTGTTCCGCTTCTCCCGGGTGTCGCCGACCCAGCTCTTGGACGCCCTCGAAGGGGTCGTCCTGCCGAAGCACGCGTGGGGGAAGCTGCCGTTCTCTGAGTGGCGCCGGAACGCCGATTTCTTCCGCGAGAACCTGGTAGTCGCCGGCCCTTACCGGCTCGAGCGGTGGACGCCGCAGCAGGAGATCGTGCTGGTCCGAAACGAGCGCTACTTCGACCCCGAGCAGCCCTACCTCGACCGGGTGATCTTCCGGATCATCCCGGAGAAGTCGAACCAGGTGACCCAGCTCCTGACCGGTGACCTCCACCTGGTCGAGCAGATCCCCAGGACCGCCCTCCCGCGGGTTCGCGCCTCCGAGCGCGTACGCGTCGAAGCCTTCTGGCATCGCAGCTACGCTTTCATCCTCTGGAACCTCGAGGACCCCCGGTTCTCGGAGGCGGAGGTGCGCCGGGCGCTGACCCTGGCGATCGATCGCCAGCAGATGGTCGACACCCTATGGGGGGACCTGGGCAGGGTGGCGACCTCGGCGATCGTTCACCACGTCTGGGCGCACGACGACTCGATCGAGCCCATGCCGTACGATCCGGCCCGTGCCCGGGAGCTGCTCGCCGCGGCCGGCTGGCGGGACCGGGACGGCGACGGCGTGATCGAGAAAGACGGGGTGCCGTTCGCCTTCGACCTCGTCGCCAACCAGGGCAATCAGGAGCGAATCGACGCGGTGGTCATGGCCCAGGAGCAGCTCCGCCGCGTCGGGATCGACGCCCGGCCGCGGATGCTGGAGTTCAACGCCATGGCGCAGAGCCTCACTGAGGGGAGCTTCGAGGCGATGATCTTCGCCTGGGCCATGCCCACCACGCTCGACCTGCGCTACGCCTTCCACTCGAGTGAGATCGGCGCCGGATCGAACTTCAGCCGCTACTCGAGCCCGGAGGTCGACCGGCTGATCGAGGAGATGGAGAGGCTGCCGGAGATCGCCCAGGCGGAGCCGATCCTCCTCCAGCTCCAGCAGCTCCTCCATCGCGACCAGCCGATGACCCTCCTCTGGGAGTCGCAGCGGGTCAACGGCGTCAGCCGCCGCCTCCACGGCCTCGACGCGAACGTGCTCTCGACCGTCTGGTTCCTGCGCAGGTGGTGGCTCGAGCCAGCCGGCTGAGCCCGACGCCGGAGAGGGCCGTGGAGGGGCGCCGGCCGTGATCGCTCTCGTGCTGCGCCGCCTGGCGGCGGCGCTCCTGCTGCTCTACCTGGTCCTCACCGCGACCTTTTTCCTGATCCACCTGGCGCCGGGGGACCCGACGGTCCTGCTCGCCGGGGACCGTATCAACCCCACGGTGGCGGAGCGCCTGCGGACGGTCTACGGCCTCGACCGGCCGCTCCGCGAGCAATATCTGACCTGGCTCCGGTCGGTGGTCATCGAGGGCGACTGGGGTGTCTCCTTGCACAACGGCCGGCCGGTGGTCGACCTGCTGGCCGGCGCGCTTCCGGCGACCGCCCTGCTGGCGTTCTCCGCCCTCCTCGTCCAGTACGCCGTGGGCCTTCCCCTGGGCGTGGCCGCCGCGCGGCGCCGGGGCGCTCCCGCCGACGGCGCGATCCGGGTGATCTCGCTGCTCCTCTACTCGATGCCCCTGTTCTGGCTCGGGCTGATGGCGATCCTCCTCTTCGCCTACGCCTGGCCGGTCCTGCCGCCGAGCCACATGCGCGCGGTGGGCGCCGGCGAGCTCGGCCCCTGGGCACGGCTCGCGGACCTGCTCCTCCACCTCGCCCTGCCGGCTCTCACGCTCGGCCTCAGCCTGGCGGGCGGCACGGTGCGCTTCGTCCGCAACCGGATGATCGAGATCCTCGAGGAGGACTACATCCGGACCGCCCGCGCCAAAGGGCTCTCCGAGCGCCGGGTGGTCTGGGTGCACGCGCTGCGCAACGCTCTCGTGCCCGTCGTCCAGCTGCTCGGGCTGTCGATCCCGTTCCTCCTCAACGGCAGCCTGATCGTGGAGGTGGTCTTCTCCTGGCCCGGGCTCGGCCGGACCGCCTTCCAGGCGATCGTCGCCCGCGACTTCCCGGTGATCCTCGCCGCCACGGCGTTCACCGCCGCTCTGGTGGTGGCGGGGAACCTGCTGGCGGATCTCCTCCACGCCGCCGTCGACCCCAGGGTGCGCCGTGCTTGACGGACCCGCTGCCGGTGAGGTTCTCCTGGAGGAGGCTCCACCGCGGCGTGCCCTCGCCCCGCGGGCGCTGAGCTCGGCCGGCGGCTTCCTGGTGGCGGTGCTGGCGGTCGTCGCCCTGGCGGCTCCCCTGCTCGCCCCCTACAGCCCCAGCCGCCAGCTCGATCCGGCGGCCGGCCGGTATCGGCCACCGGGAACCGTCCTCGCGGTCGTCGAGCTCGACGGCGAGCTGACCTTACTGGCCGATCGGGTGCGCCGGATCCCGGAGGGCCTCGAGGTCGAGCGCCTCGGGCGCCGGGAGGTCTACCCCGCTTCCCGCGTCTCCAACCTCACGGCCGAAGGCGTCGCCGGGCGGAGGGTGTTCCTGCTCGGCACCGACAGCTACGGCCGCGACCTGCTCTCCCGTATGCTCCACGGCGCCCGGATCTCCCTCGGGGTGGCCGTGCTCGCGGTCGGCCTGGCACTCACCGTGGGCCTCCTGGTCGGCGCGCTGGCCGGCGCCGGGCCCCGGCTCCTCGACGCCGTCCTGATGCGCGGGGTCGACGCGCTGCTCGCCTTCCCCTGGCTGTTCCTGGTCCTCGCCCTGACGGTCCTCTTCCGGCCCTCGGCCACCCTGGTGGTGCTGGTCCTCGGGGCGACCTCCTGGATGCCCATCAGCCGCCTGGTACGGGCCGAGATCCTCAGCCTGAAGCAGCGGGAGTTCATCCTCGCCGCCCGCGGCCTCGGCCTCCACCCGGCCCGCATCCTCTTCCGCCACCTGCTACCGAACGCCCTGAGCCCGGTCCTGGTCCAGGCAACCCTCGCGGTCGGCAACGTGATCCTCGCCGAGTCCGCGCTCTCGTTCCTGGGCTTCGGCGTCCAGCCCCCCACCCCGAGCTGGGGCAACATCGTCGCCGACGGCCGTGACGTCCTCCTCACCGCCTGGTGGATCTCGACCTTCCCCGGCCTGGCGATCGTCCTGGCGGTCCTGGCCTTCAACCTCCTCGGCGACCGCCTGAGAGACCTCCTCGACCCGCGGACGCGGTGAGCGGTGAGACGGGGTGGAGACGCGGTGAAATGAGAAGCGGTAAGCGGAGTCGGGGGAGCGAGGAGAAGGGGGAGGGGGAGGGGGCGAGTCCGAAGGATCGTGGTCCTCCAAGCGCACCCCACCCACGGCACCTCGGCCCCATGTTGTCCTTCCGCCGCGGTTGCCTAGCCGGTGCCCGAGGCTTTCCCGGCGCAGGAGCTCACAGCTTGTCATCCCGAGCTTGTCGAGGGATCTGGGCAGAGGTAGGTGCGCTTGGCCCGGCGAATGCCGCCTTGGTCGATTTTATAGTCGGTTTCCAGGTTGGTTTTGGCCGGAAGATCCGCTATACTTAGCCGAGACTCAGGAGAAAGACATGCCGAGGATCGTTGCTGCGAGCACACCAGAACAGATCGAGATCGACGCGACACGGAGGTCCATTGCCGACGTGGCGGCATACCTCCAAGAGCATATCGGTCAGCGCCCCACGGCCTACCTGAGCGGTCTCAAGGACGTGAAGACCGTGGGCCAGTGGGCGGCGGGGGAGGTGACCCCCCGGAGCTCTTCCAGCCTACGGATCCGTCACGCGTACCAAGCCGTGCGCCTCATCGTGGAGGCCTTTGGAGACGAAACCGCCAAGGCGTGGCTTTTCGGCATCAACAGCCAGCTCGATGGTGAGGCGCCAGCCTTCGTGCTTCGTCACTCTGAGCTGCCCGAGGAGATCACTCCGATTGTCCGGGCAGCCCGAGGTTTCGCGGAACTAGGCCACGGCCCGGAACGAATCGAACGCACTGAAAGCTTGAGGAAACGAGTCCAATCGCTGGAGCGCTCCCAGGTGAATCTGGAGAGAAAAATCGGCGAGCTAATCGAGCAGCTGAAGCCCGCGATGCTCGGTAACTCCGGGAAAGCCGCGTCCTGAGAGATCAGGCGCAGGTTTGGCGCGTCGGGTTCGGCGGCGATCCACTTGCCTTTACCGCCCGCGAGTTCTGTAGCTGGAGCCATCGGTTCGATGACCCGGAGAGGAAATTCCGGACGCTTTACTGTGCGGAGCAGCGCATCACCTGCATCCGAGAGACGCTGGCCGGCTTCCGCACCAGCAGGCGGGTGAGCCGGGAGTACCTGAAGCTGATTGGCGAGGACCCTCCTCTCCGCGGGAAAGTTCCGTGGGAATGGATGGAGCGGGTGGCCCTAGCGCGAGGTCGGGTCCAGATTCTCAAGGGTGAACTCGTGGATGTCGATGCACCCGCTCTCCGCAATGAGTTCGAGAGACGTCATGCTGAGCTCTTGGAGGCGCACGGGATGGACCACCTCGACATCTCGGAAGTACGAAGCCACCAGCGCCTGGTCACCCAGACCCTCAGCCGCTGGCTGTTCGATCAGGGAGCCGCCGGCATCGTCTACGGCTCGAATCTGGACAACCTTCCCTGCGTAGCGCTCTTCGAGGGGATGGCGTCTCTGGCTGCTGCAGGCCAGTCGGAGCCAATGACCGACCCGCCGCCGGAGCTGCTCGAGGTGTGCAAGGAGTTCGGCCTCATTCTGGGCGCGAGGCCGTAGTTCATTCCTTTACTCCCCCAGGCGCGGGCAGGGGACATAGACAGAACCTCGACCCTGGCACTTCTCGCCGTGCAACCGCCGGCGCGGGTGGGGCCGTCCGGCAGCCGCAAGTCAGTGAAGGGGGCGGGGCGGGAGGGTCCCGTCCAGGGGGCGTCACGGACCGCGCGCGCCACCGCCGAGCCCACCCCTGCTCCCTCTCTGCGCGGGTAGGGGACCGTCCGGCAGCCGCAAGTCAGTGAAGGGGGCGGGGCGGGAGGGTCCCGTCCAGGGGGCGTCACGGACCGCGCACACCACCGCCGCTCCGGAGTCCGACCCGATCGAGCGCGGGCCGTGCCGAGGCGCGAGATTGTGGTCCCGCAGTCCGACGACTCGCGCCGTACCCCTGGACGGGACCCTCCCGCCCCGCCCCCCCACCACCACCGCTGCTACACTGCCCCGCCGCATGCCCCGGCCCGCGCCTCCCCCTGCGCCACCCCCCGCCACGGCCGCCCGCTCCGCGCCCCTCGCCGTCATCTTCTTCACCGTCCTGCTCGACCTTCTCGGCTTCGGGATGGTCATCCCGCTGCTGCCCTTCTACGCCGAGCGCTACGGCGCGAGCCCGTTCGACGTCGCGCTCCTCTTCGCCTCCTTCAGCCTCGCCCAGTTCGTCTTTGCGCCCGTCTGGGGGCGGCTCTCCGATCGGGTCGGACGCCGCCCCGTGCTCCTGGGGTCGATCGCCGGCGCCGTCGCCGCCTACGCCCTTTTTGCCTTCGCTCACTCCTTCCCCGTCCTCCTCACCGCCCGGATCGCCTCCGGCGTCGCCGCCGCCAACTACTCGATCGCCCAGGCCTGGGTCGCCGACGTCACCACTCGCGATGAGCGCGCCCGCGGCATGGGCCTCCTCGGCGCCGCCTTCGGGCTCGGCTTCGTCCTCGGCCCGGTCCTCGGCGGGCTCGCCGGCCATCTCGGGTACGCCGCCGTGCCGGCGGCGGCGGGGATCCTCTCGGCTCTGAACCTCGCCCTCGCCTGGGCCCTGGTCCCCGAGTCCCTGCCCCCCGAGGTCCGGGCGCGGCACCGGGAGGCCGAGCTCCTCGACCGCAGCGGAGCGGACCGCCCGAGCGAGGGCGAGGCCGGTGGCCGCTGGCTCAGCCGCGCCGGCGTCCGCTGGGCCGCCCGCAACCCCGCCGTCTCCGGCCTCATGGGCCTGCTCTTCCTGGTGATCTTCGCCTTCGCCGGGATGGAGGCGACCCTGGGCCTGTTCGTTGAGCAGCGCTACGGCTGGGGCTTCGCCGAGAACGCCTGGCTCTTCACCTACATCGGCGTGGTCATGGTGATCGTCCAGGGCGGCCTCCTCGGGCGGCTGGCCCGCCGCTTCGGCGAGAGCCGGTTGATCGCCGCGGGGATCGCCACCATGGCGGTGGGCCTGGTGCTCCTCCCCGTCGGCCGCTCGGTCGCCCTGGCCCTCGGCGCCACCGGCCTGCTCGCGGTCGGGATGGGCCTCCACAACCCCTCGACGCTCGCCCTGATCAGCCGGCTCACCCCCGACCACCGGCAGGGGGGTACCCTGGGCGTCGCCCGATCCCTCGGCGCCCTCGCCCGGGGAGTCGGCCCGCTCTGGGGGGGCTGGGCCTTCGGCTCGCTCGGCCCGGGCTGGCCCTTCTGGTCCGGGGCCGTGTTGATGGCCGTGGCGCTCTTGGTCGCGGTCCCGGTGCTCGGCCGCGTGAGGTTGGACGAGGGCGAACCGGGACTCGGCCGCGTCGGTGTAGCGTAGGGCGGACGAGGCCTCGGCCGCTTCGATGAAGGATCTGGGCTTGGCCGCGGCGTTGTGGAATGGGGCGGACCGGGGCTCCTGTCCTCCGGGACGGCGCGGCGATGTCGGTGAAGGGAACGAGTGGCCGCGCCTCGACTTCGGCTCCCCGCTAGGCGCTGGTGGTCGAGGAAAGGACTGAGAGAGGGGTCGCCTCAGACGCCCTCCGGCCAGGAGCCCCGGCCCGCCCCCGACCGCCGGAGGTTCTCCGTCCTGCTCTTCGACGCCCGTGGCCTGTTAATTCTGAGGCTCACTGGGACGAGCGCGGAGCTTCTTGCCTTGGCGCGGAAGCACAACCAGCGCGGAGCCCTCAGGACTTTGGCGCGGAAGCACAACAAAGCGTGTAGGGGAGGAGCATGTCTCCTCCCGGGGCGGGGGAGGTGGACGGGAGCGGCTGTAACGTAGGCTTTGGCGGTGCTCGTTCGCGACTTCGATTACTACCTGCCTGACGATCGGATCGCCCAGGAGCCCTTGCCGCGGGGGGAGAGCCGGTTGCTGGTGCTCGATGAGTCTGCGGGGTCGGCGGCGCGCCACCGGCGGATCGTCGATCTGCCGGAACTGCTCCGGCCGGGCGATCTGCTGGTGGTCAACGACACTCGGGTGATCCCGGCGCGGTTGTTCGGGCGCCGGGTGCTCGAGGGCGGCGGCGACGGCGGACAGGTGGAGGTCCTGCTGGTGGAGAGGCTCGAGGGAGCCGAGGGGCCCGAGGGCGTCGAGGGATCACCGGCCGGCGAGCAGTGGGAGGTGCTTGCCCGGCCGGGGCGGAAGGTTCGGAGTGGGGGGCGGATCCGGTTCGAGGACGAGCTCGAGGCGGAGGTGGTGGGGCGGATGGGGGACGGGCTGTATCGGGTGCGTTTCTCCGAGCCGGTCGAGCCCCACCTCGAGCGCCTCGGCCATCTCCCGCTGCCGCCCTACATCAAGCGCCCGGACCTGCCCGAGGACCGGGAGCGCTACCAGACGATCTTCGCCGAGCGCCCGGGAGCGATCGCCGCCCCCACCGCCGGGCTCCACTTCACGCCCGAGCTCCTCGCCCGGCTCGCGGACCTCGGCATCGAGACCGCCCGGGTGACCCTCCACGTCGGGATCGGCACCTTCAAGCCGGTCGCCGCCGAGCTGGTCCACGAGCACCTGATGGACGAGGAGCGCTACGCGGTGCCGGAGGCGACGGCGGCGGCGGTCGGCGCGGCCCGGAGCCGGGGCGGCCGGGTGGTGGCGGTGGGCACCACCGTGGTCCGCGCCCTCGAGTCGGCGGCCGCCCGTGCCGAGGCCGCCGGCGCCCCGCCGGGCGCGGTAGCGGCCGGCGCCGGCCGCACTGGCCTCTTCATCTACTCCGGCTTCCGCTTCCGTGCCGTCGACGCCCTGCTGACCAACTTCCACCTCCCGCGCTCGACCCTATTGCTGCTGGTCGCCGCCTTCGCCGGGCGTGAGCGCGTCCTCGCGGCCTACCGCGAGGCGATCGCCGAGGGCTACCGCTTCTACTCCTACGGCGACGCGATGCTGGCCGAGCGCGGCGTCGAATAGTAGGCTCGACGGCCCCGCCGGGTGCCTTCGCTTCCGGCGGGCAGCACCATGCCGAAGACCGAGCCCGAGGCCGCCCCCGCCCCGCCGGCGCCCGACGAGCCCCGGGATTTCATCCGCGCCATCGTGGCCGAGGACCTGGCCACCGGGACGCACTCTGCCATCGCCACCCGCTTCCCGCCCGAGCCCAACGGCTACCTCCACATCGGCCACGCCAAGTCGATCGCCTTGAATTTCGGCGTCGCCCGGGAGAACGGCGGCACCTGCAACCTACGCTTCGACGACACCAACCCGCTGACCGAGGAGTTGGAGTACGCCGAGGCGATCCAGGAGGACGTCCGCTGGCTGGGCTACGACTGGGACGGCCTGTTCTTCGCCTCGGACTACTTCGAAGCGCTCTACGAGCGGGCCGAGATCCTGATCGCCAAAGGCCTCGCCTACGTCGACGAGCACTCCGAGGAGGAGATCCGAGCCTACCGGGGCACGGTCACCGAGCCGGGCCGCGAGAGCCCCTTCCGCGAGCGCCCGGCGGCCGAGAACCTCGAGCTCTTCCGGCGGATGCGGGCCGGCGAGCTCCCGGACGGCTCCTGCGTCCTGCGGGCGAAGATCGACATGGCCTCGCCCAACATGAAGATGCGCGACCCGCTCCTCTACCGGATCCGCCACGCCGAGCACTATCGGACCGGCGACGCCTGGTGCATCTACCCGTTCTACGACTTCACCCACTGCCTGTCGGACTCCTTCGAGCGCATCACCCACTCGCTCTGCACCCTCGAGTTCGAGAACAACCGCGAGCTCTACGACTGGATCGTCGACGCCGTCGGGGAGCCCGAGCCCCACCCGCGCCAGATCGAGTTCGCGCGGCTGAACCTCTCCTACACCGTGCTCTCCAAGCGGCGCCTGCTCGAGCTCGTCGAGGAGGGGCGGGTCGAGGGCTGGGACGACCCGCGGATGCCCACCCTCTCCGGGCTCCGGCGCCGGGGCGTGACGCCCGAGGCGATCCGCGACTTCTGCGAGCGGATCGGCGTTGCCCGGGCCGAAAACGTGGTCGACATCGAGCAGCTCGAGCACGCGATCCGCGACGACCTCAACCCCCGGGCGCCGCGCGTGTTGTGCGTGCTGCGCCCGCTCAGGGTGGTGATCGAGAACTACCCGGATGGGGAGTCCGAGGAGCTCGACGCCCCCTACTTCCCCCACGACGTGGGCAAGCCCGGCTCGCGCAAGCTCCCCTTCTCCCGGGAGCTCTGGATCGAGCGGGAGGACTTCGCCGAGGAGCCCCCCCGTGGCTTCCACCGCCTCGCTCCGGGGCGG
>DATKCC010000057.1:0-2607 GCA_035513375.1 Thermoanaerobaculia bacterium
CGCTCATCGGCCCCTCCAGGGCATCAGCACCGAGCGGAACCAGTCGACGGTGGCGCTCACCTTGTAGCGCTGGATGGCGCCCGCCGGGTCGACGTGCTTCGGGCAGACGACCGAGCACTCGCCGACGAAGGTGCAGGCCCAGACGCCGTGCTCGTTCGAGAGCGCCGCCATGCGCTCCGCGGCGCCCTCGTCCCGGGAGTCGAGGTTGTAGCGCTGGGCGAGGGCGATCACCGCCGGCCCTGCGAAGTCGGGCTCGAGCGGCACGATCGGGCACGCGGCGTAGCACAGCAGGCAGTTGATGCACATGCTGTACTGCTTGTAGTCGGCCAGCTCCTCGGGGGTCTGGAGGTACTCGCCGTCGGCCGGGCTCTTGTGCTGCTTGCGGACGAGCCAGGGCTGGACCCGCTTGAGCTTGGTGATGAAGTCCCGGATGTCGACGACCAGGTCGCGGACGATGGGGAACGCGGCCAGCGGCTCGACCCGCACCGGCCGGTCCCGCGGCAGGGCGGCGACATAGGTCGCGCAGGTCAGAACCGGCTCGCCGTTGACCGTCATGCCGCAGCTGCCGCAGACCCCCATGCGGCAGGACCAGCGATAGGAGAGGCTCCCATCCATATGGTCCTTGATGTAGTTCAAGGCGTCGAGGACCATCCACTCCTCGCGCACCGGCACCTCGTAGCGCTCCCAGACGGGCTGCTCCTCCCGCTCCGGCCGATAGCGGCGGACCTCGAAGGTGACGGTCTCCTGCGCCATGCCTCGCCTCCTCTGGCTCCCCTGGGCTTCCTCAGCCTCGCCTACCGTCCGTAAACCCGCTCCCCCGGCGGCCAGCGGGTGACGGTCACCGGCAGGAGCTCGATCCGGGGAGGCCCGCCCTGTTCGCCGCGGTAGGCGAGCGAGTGGGCGAGGTAGCGCTCGTCGTCGCGCTCGGGGAAGTCCCGGCGCTGGTGGGCGCCCCGTGACTCGCGGCGGCCGAGCCCGGAGTGGATGATCGACTCCGCCACCTCCAGCATGCAGCCGAGCTCGAGATACGCCGGGAGCTCGGTGTTGAAGGTCAGGCTCCGGTCGTCGAGCGCGACTCGCGCGTAGCGCTCGCGCAGCTCGGCGATCCGGCCGGCGGCGCGCTCGAGCCCCGCCTGGTCGCGGTAGATCCCGGCACCGTCCTCCATCGCCTTCTGCATCTCCTCGCGGAGGGTGGCGACCCGTTCCGAGCCGCCCTGCTCCCGCCCGAGCAGGGCCCCGAGGCGCCGCTCCTCTTCGACCGCATGGGCGAGGAGGTCGCGGCCCACCCGCTGGTCGGCCGCCGAAGGTTGCTGCTGCGCGAACTCGGCCGCCGCCCGCCCGGCCCGGGCTCCGAACACCAGGAGCTCGGTCAGGGAGTTCGATCCCAGGCGGTTGGCGCCGTTGATCGAGACGCAGGCGACCTCGCCGGCCGCGTAGAGGCCCGGGAGCGCCGTTTCGCCGTCGAGCCCGGTCGCGACCCCGCCCATCATGTAGTGGACGACCGGGCGGACCGGGACGAGCTCCTGGACCGGGTCGATGCCCTGGTACTTCAGGCAGAGCTCGCGGACGAACGGGATCTTGGCGTCGATCTTTTTCTCGCCCAAGTGCCGGACGTCGAGGTGGACCACCGGCCCGTAAGGGCTGTCGATCGTCCGCCCCTTCTCGACCTCGGCCACGAAAGCCTGGGAGAGGCGGTCGCGAGGCCCGAGCTCCATCGAGCGCTTGACCGGCGTCGGCTCGGGGACACCCAGGTCGTAGTCCTGGAGGTAGCGGTAGCCGTCCTTGTTGAGCAACCAGCCGCCCTCGGAGCGCGCGGCCTCGGTGATCAGGATGCCGGTGAACGGCAGGCCGGTCGGGTGGTACTGGACGAACTCCATGTCCTTGAGCGGCACCCCGGACCGGTAGGCCAGCGCCATGCCGTCGCCGGTCTTGATCGCGGCGTTGGTGGTAAAGGCGAAGACCTTGCCGGCGCCGCCGGTGGCGAGGATCACGGCGCGGGCGAAGAGCGCGTGGACGCGCCCGGTGCCGAGCTCGATCGCCACTACCCCCTGGCAGCGCCCACCGTCGACCAGGAGGCGGGTGGCGAACCACTCGTCGTACCACTGGAGGGCCTCGTGCCGGAGCGCCGTCTGGTAGAGCGAGTGGAGCATGTGGAAGCCGGTCTTGTCGGCGGCGAACCAGGTGCGCTCGAGCTTCATGCCGCCGAACGGGCGCACCGCGACCCGGCCCTCCGGGGTGCGGCTCCACGGGCACCCCCAGTGCTCTAGCCGGATCATCTCTTCCGGCGCCTCGCGGACGAAGGCCTCGACCGCGTCCTGGTCGCTGAGCCAGTCGCCGCCGCTGATCGTGTCGTAGGCGTGGGCGTCGAGGCTGTCGTCGGAACCGATCACGGCGGCTGCCCCGCCCTCGGCGGAGACGGTGTGGCTCCGCATCGGATAGACCTTGGAAACGACCCCGATCGAGAGCTCCGGATGGGCCTCGGCGACCGCGATCGCGGCTCGCAGGCCGGCGCCGCCGCCGCCGACCAGCAACACGTCCTGGAAGGTCGTCTCCACGCCCTGGGGGCTCCTCTGGACCCGCTCGCGAAAAGTCCGGCGGAGTATAGCG
>DATKCC010000058.1:0-5283 GCA_035513375.1 Thermoanaerobaculia bacterium
CGCGCGGAGCGGGCGAGGGCGCCGTAATCGGTCTCCAGGAACGGATTGCGGCCGAACGCGGCTTCGAGGTCAGCGACCGCCTGCGCGGCTCGCGCCCGGGCCTCGTCGGGATCGCCGGCGAGGCGCGCCTCGAGGAAACGCAGGGCGCCTCGCACGGCCAGCGCCTCGGCCATCTCCGGGTTGAGCGCGAGAGCGCGCTCGGCGGCCGCGATGCCCTCCCGGAGGGCTCCGCCGGCCGGCTCGCCCCGGTCGGCGGCCCAGCCGGCACGGACCTCCTCGGCCCGTGCCGCGGCATGGTGTAGCCGCGGGTCGCCGGCGTTGAGGCCGAGGCCCCGCCGGAGCGCCACGGCCGCTTCTGCGAGGGCACCACCCGGGTCCCGTCCCCGGCGCCGGCGCCACTCGGCGGCGAGCAGCTCGATCTGCGCCTTCTCGAGGAAGTTGTCGGGATCCGCGGCATTGAGCTCGATGGCGCGCTCGAGGGCCGCCCGCGCGCGGTCGAGATCCGGTCCCGGGTCGCGCCCTCGGCGCAGCTCGTAGAGCGCCAGGCAGCGCTCGACGAAGGCCAGGTTGTAGAACCCGAAGGGATACGCTGGATTGATCGCCAGCGCTTCGCGGTAGCTCGCGCCGGCGCGCTCGAGGGGGCGGGACGGGTCCTGTCCGCGGGCCACCAGGTAGTAGCCGTGGGTGAGGTGCGCGGTCCCCAGATTGTTGTGGATGGACGCCGAGGCCGGGTTGACCTCGAGCGCCGCCCCGAGCGCCGCCAGCGACCGCTCGATCGACCCGGTGGGGTCGATGCCGTGGCCGATCTCGTACTCGGCGCGGGCCTTCCAGGCGGCTCCCAGGTTGGTCAGGGCGCTGGTCATGCGGGGGCTGATCTCGACCGCGCGGCCGTAGGCGCTCGCCGCGAGGTCGAGATCGGGGCGGGGGTCCGCCCCGTGGCGGTGGAGGTGGAGCGCCCGCTGATACAGGGCGTTGCCCAGGATCACATAGGCCCACTCCCGCGCGGGGGCGAGGTCGACTGCGCGGCGGGCCGCCCCGATGGCGCTCGCGAGAGCCGCCGTCGGGTCCTGCCCCCGGTTCATTCGCCAGTCGGCCATGCGCCGGTGGGCCACGGAGAGGTGGCTCTGAGCGTAGAAGTCGCGAGGATCGAGGGCGATCGCCGCTCCCGCACTCGCGATCGCCTGCTCGAGCGCCGGCACCGGGTCCTCGCCGTAGAGCGCGCGGTCCTCGGCGATGCGCCAGTGGATCCGTGCCCGTTTGGAGTGGGCTTCGGCGAGGCCGCGGTCGGCGACCAGAGCCCGGTCGCAGGCCGCGAGCGCCGAGGCGATTCCGGCCTCGGGCAGGCGGCCGATCCGAGAATGGACCTCCAACACCTGGCTCCGGCGCCCGCACTCGGCGGCGTAGAGGCCGGCGTCGCTGCGGTAGGTTTCGAGCAGCTCTCCGTAGATCTCGCCGGCCTGCTCGTAGAGCCGCATGGCCTCGTCGTGCCGGCCTTGGTCGAGCGCCTCGTTGCCCTGGATCACGTAGACCTCGCCCTGGAGCCGTCGGGCCTCGACCAGAGACGGCTGCTCCTCCGCCGCCCGGCGAGCGTGGGCAAGTGCGTCGGCGTAACGCTCTTCGTAGAGAGCGACGAGCCCCTCCACGTAGGCCGAAGCCGAGCCGCTCCGCGCCGAGCTCTCCCGGAGGTAGGAGACCGCGGGCTCGCGGTAGGTTCGCTGGACCTCGCTCAAGAAGGCCTTGCGCTCGGCGGTGCCCGAGGCGACCTGGGCCTCGGTGATGGCGCGGGTGTAGAGGTGGCCGAAGACGCTGCCCAGGGCGGCCGCCACTTCCGGCTCGCGGAAGCCCGACGTCCAGGCGGCCTCGAGGTGGCGCCGGGCTTCCTCGTAGTCGTGGAGCGCCAGGTGGGCCTGGCCGAGGGCGAAGTGGCCCGGCCCGCCGGCGAGCTCGCCCAGGCGGGCCATCTCGGTGCGGATCCCCGCCATCCGTGCCCGCAGGGCCGCCTTGTGGGCGGTGGTGTCGTGGAGCGGCAGCAGCAGGGCGAGGCGCAGCGACGACTCGACCTCCTCGACCTCCTGGCCGAAGCGTTGCGCTACCTCGGCCCGTTCGCGCCCCACCCAGGCGGTCCGCAGGCTGACCAGGAGCATCGTCAGCACCAAGGCTCCGGCGCCGGCCGCCACCGCCGCGAGCGCGCGGTTCTTGCGCAGCTTCTTGCTCGCCCGGTAGGCGAAGGTCGGAGCGCGCGCCAGGATCGGCTCGCCCGCCAGATAGCGGTCGAGATCCTCGGCGAGCGCCCGGGCCGACTGGTAGCGCCGGGAGGGAGCCTTCTCCAGGCAGCGCAGGAGGATGGTCTCGAGGTCGGGGGGGATCGTCGGGTCGAGCTTTCGTGGCCGCGCGGGCTCCTCGCCGGTGATCCTGACCAGGGTCTCGGGGACCGAGCCACCGGCGAACGGGGTCCTGCCGGTGAGCGCCTCGAACAGCACCACTCCCAGGCTGAAGACGTCGGTTCGGGCATCGACCGGCTGGCCCCGGATCTGCTCCGGCGCGAGGTAGGCCGGGGTGCCGGTGATCACGTCGGAACGGGAGAGGGCGGTGTCCTCGAGGTCGCGGGCGAGGCCGAAGTCGACGACGTAGGGGTGGAGCGCGCCGCTCGAGCGCCGCGCCACCAGGATGTTGCCGGGCTTGAGGTCCCGGTGGACGAGGCCGGTGGCGTGGGCGGCGTGGACCGCGCGCGCCACGGCCGCGAACAGGGCCACGACCTCGGCCCGCGCGAGGCCGGAGACCGCCTCGTCGAGACGGACGCCATCGATGTGCTGCATCGCGATGTAGGGGTGGCCCTGGACCTCGCCCGCCTCGAACACCTGGCAGACGTTCGGGTGATCGACCCGCGCCTGGGCGCGAGCTTCGCGCAGCAGGCGCTCGCCCTGATCCGGTTCGCTGCGATGGAGGATCTTCACCGCCGCGAAGCGCATCAACGAGGGATCGAAGACCTTGTAGACCGATCCCATGCCGCCGGTTCCGAGAGCGGTGATCACCTCGTAGCGGTCCCAACCGTCGAGGATCTCGAGGTCGCGGGCGATGCGGCTGTCCTCCGACCCGAGGGCGTGGGCGGGGGCCGCGGGGACGGGGTCGGCGGGTCGGTGCTCGCTCTGTGTGGCCAGGCGCTCGAGAGCCGAGCGGTCGAGCAGGCCCTCCGCTACCAGCGCGTCGAGCCAGGCGCCGGGATCGATCTCCCCCCCTCCGGGGGTGTCGGGTCCGGACGCCCGGCGTGCGGCTCGCTCGAGGTCCTCCCAGGTGACCAGACCGCGGGCCACCGCGAGGCGCAAGAGCCGGAGCTCTCCTGGACGGTCCATGCGGTTGCGGTCGGCGCCTTCCGAGGTCGTTACCTGCTACCCCGCGAGCTCCTCGGGCGGGCCCAGGGCGCGCCCGTTGAGGGCGTCGGCGAGCAGGCGGCAGGCGTCGGTCGCGGTAAGGATGCCGAGCAGCAGGCCCCGGCGGGCGACCAGCGCCGAGCCGATCCGCCGCCTCGCCAGCTCGGCGACCACTCCGTCGAGGGGCGCGTCGGGCTCGACCAGGTAGGCGTCGTGAGAACAGACGGTGGCCACCCAGAGCTCCTCGTGGAACGGCAGGTCGAGCTCGGGGTCGAGCGCCAGGGCGATGTCGCGCTGGCTGATCACCCCGACCAGGCGGCCGTCCTCGGTGACCGGCAGGTGGCGGATGTCGTGCTCCGCCATGAGCTCGCGCGCCTCGACCACGCGGGCGTCGAGGGCGATCGATAGCGGTAGCGGGGTCATCACCGCCGCGATCGGGGGGATGGGGGAGCCGCTCACCTCCTACCCCGGCAGCTCCCGACGAAATCGGTCGCCCGCCAGGCCCACCGCGGCTTCCTGATTGACCAGGCTCATCAGCTCCTGAGCGTCCACCTCGAAGATCGCGAGCAGGCGGAACAGGGTCTCCAGCCCCACTCTCGCGTCACCGCGCTCGATCCGGGCGAGGTCCTGGGGATCGATCCCGGCGGACGCGAGGACCTGGGCCGGCGAGAGCTTGCGCTCCTTGCGCAGCTTGCGGAGCCTGCGGCCGAGGAGCTCCACCTTCTTCGAGGTCGACGGGCTCGGGTGCCCGTTCTCGCTCTGGTTCGTCATCGGGACCCGGTCCACAGACTGACCCGCCCCTCGGCCACTCCAGGGGTCGGATCCGTGAGATCCGGCTTCGTTCGACCGATGCTACAGTAGCATCCATCGGGCGTCAAATGGAGCTCTGCTCCGCGCGGCTACAATGCAGAGCTCCGCGGCCTCGCCGGCCGCCGCGCCGGACTTCCACGACCGATGCCCTCTGCTGCCAGCTCCAGGTTCCAGATCTACACGGACGGCGGCGCCGACCCGAATCCGGGGCCGGCCGGGTGGGGGGCGGTGATCCTCGACCAGGAGACCGACGGAGAGCGCGAGATCTCGGGCGGCGCCGAGCACTCGACCAACAACCGCATGGAGTTGACGGCGGCGATCCGGGCCCTCCAGGCGCTCCCGGAAGGCGCCGAGGCGACGGTTCACACGGACTCGATCTACCTCAAGAAGGGGGTTACGGAGTGGCTCCCGCGGTGGATCTCTCGAGGCTGGCGCCGGCGGACCGGTGAGCTCTCGAACGAAGACCTCTGGCGGGAGCTGGCGGGGCTCGCCGCGGGCCGCCGGGTGCACTGGCGCTGGGTCAAAGGGCACGCGGGCCACCGCTACAACGAGCGGGCGGACCGGCTGGCGGCGGCGGAGATCCAGGTGCTCCGGGCGAGGCGCAAGGACCTGCCGCCGGGGAGTATCGAGCAGCGAACCGAGATGGAGGCGTTCCTGCGGGTCTCCGGCGGCGGCGAGCGAGGAGGCTGGGCGGCGCTGGTGTGTGCCGTCGGCGACCCTGGCGGCGATCTTCGCATCGGCTCGGTCCGCGGCGCGACCGCCAACGAGCTCGAGCTCATGGCGGCGGCGGAGGTGCTCGAGTCGCTGCCTGCAGGCGTATCGGTCGCGATCCACACCGGCTCGGACTATCTGCGCCATGGCGCCACCCGCTGGCTGGACGGGTGGCGGGCCCGCGGCTGGCGGACCAAGGCGGGCGCGCCGGTGCAGAACCGCGCCGCCTGGGAGCGGCTGGTGCGGGCGACGGCCGGCCGCCGGGTGATCTGGCCCGAGCTCCGAGGCGACCTGCCGAAGGGCTGGAAGGAGCTGGGATCGGCCGCCCGCGAGGCGGCAGCCCAGGGCTGAGCCCAGGGCCGAGCCCGGCGCGCTCCACGATCCACTACCCGGC
>DATKCC010000059.1:0-6130 GCA_035513375.1 Thermoanaerobaculia bacterium
GCCGGCCGCCGACGCCGAAGTTGTTGGTCCGGTGGAAGAGGTGGGCGACCCCGGGGTGCTTGGCGTCGAGGGTGCCGTAGACCGCCTCCGCCTTGGTCTTGCGGTCGATCTCCCAGACGTCCTCAAACTGGAGGACGGCGAGCATCACCCCTTCGGGGTCGCGGAGCGCGAGCCGGCTGCCGTTGCCGAGGCCGGCCGCGACCTCCTCGGTGACGTCAAGGGTGATCGGCATCGGCCAGAGGGTGCCGTCGGCGAGGCGCATCGACTCCGCGACCGACTCGAACTCGGAGCGGTTCATGAAGCCGCGTAGCGGGGAGAACCCGCCGTTGAGGATGAGCTCGAGGTCGCAGAGCTGGCGCGGCGTGAGGTCCCAGGAGGGCCACTCGCGGGAGGCGGCGCGGAGCTCGGCGGCCTGCTCGGGGCCGACCAGGAGGTCGACCAGCGTGCCGCCGTGCGGGGCGATGAGGTGGTCGGTGGCGGCGGGCGCGCCGGCCGTCGTGGCGGCATCAGCCCGGAAGGGCAGGGTTTCGGAACTGGACGCAGTCATCGGGTGCTACTCCCTATATGGATCTGGCGGGGTGGACGGAAGGGGGAGGTACGGCTCACTCGGAAGGCCGAGTATCGCAGGTGCGGCCGCGGATTGCAAAGGGCTGCAACCGGACGGGTCTCCAGTCCGTCGAATCGGGTGAGATGGGAGAAAACACCAGATGACCGATGCACAAGTCTGGGCGCTGGCGGCGGCCGCGATTGCTATGCTCTGGCTCGTCCTTCGCTTCGTGTACCTCGAGCGGCAGGCGAAGCGTGGAATCGGCGTCCGGGAGCTCCTCCACCGCGAACGGATGGCGGCCCTCGACCAGGGCTTGTTGCCGCCGGAGGAGCCCCGGATCGAGGAGACGGGCCGAGGCTCGCTTCCTCGATGGGATTCCGCGATGCTGGGTCTCGGCCTCGTCTTGCTGTGCGCCGGGGTCGGCTTCATGATCGGCCTGAAGCTGATACCCCGAACGCCCGAGATGCTGGGTATGCAGGAGCTCGCGAGCCTCGGTCTGATCCCCGCGCTGGCGGGAGCCGGCTTGGTGCTGTACTGGTTCCTGCTGCGCCGGTCCGGCCAGGGAGCGGCGTGACCGGCGCCCTGGTCCAGCCGCTGGCGTTCTCCCGCCTCCGGGACGGGGAGGCCAAGGGCGTGGAACAGATGCGGCGCGCCGCTGGAGATCCCTTCGACTGGAGCCGACGACAGGTCGCCGCTCAGTACCGAACGGTCTACCGCGTGGCGCTGGCGGTTCTCGGTCCCGGCGGTGAAGCTGAAGCGGAGGAGGTGGCCCAGGAGGCCTTTTTGCGACTCCATGCAGAGCGTCACCGCTTCCGAGGTGAGAGCCGGGTCTCGACCTGGCTCCATCGAGTCGCCTTCCGGCTGGCCGTCGATCGCCGCCGTCGACCCTCGCGCAAGCATGTCCACGTGGGAGAGGAGCATCTCGACCGCCGCCCGGCAAACGCGAGCGCCGAGGACCCCTTCGAAACGACGCACAGGGCCGAGAGGGCCGAGAACCTGGAACGTGCCATCCAGCGCCTCTCCGAGACCCAACAGGCGGTGATCCGGCTCCACTACTGGCTCGACACCAGCGTAGCGGAGATCTCCGAACATCTGGGGCTGCCGGTTGGCACCGTCAAATCCCACCTCTACCGGGGACGCGCCGCGCTGGCTGACCTGCTCGCGGAGAAGATCAGATGACGACGCCATGCGAACGACTCCGGGATGTCGGTCCGGCGGAGCAGCCTCCCGAGGAGCTCTCAGCCCATCTCGAGAGCTGCCCGGAGTGTCGCAGCCAGGCCGAGATCGATGCTCTGCTGCGCCGCTGCCTGGGATCCCTCGGTGGCGGGGCGGTGCCGCTGGGCCTGGAGGCGAGGACGATGCGCCGCTTGCGGCAGGAGCAGCCCACCCTCAATCACCGGCAGCGAGTCTTCCTCGGAGCATACTGGCTTCTGGCACTGCTTCTTTCCGGGCTCGTCTTTTTGGCATACGAGCCGCCGGCGATCGGGACGATGGCCGCGAGGACACTTCTGATGGTGACCGCCTCGGCCCTGCTGCCGGCGGTCCACCTGCTGCGCCACGGTTGGCGCCGCGAGCGAGCCGGTCCGTAACCCGCCTGGCTCGCCTCACCTACTCACCCTCACAACCAGGAGGAAACCGATGCGTATCGGAACGCTCGAGGTTCGTCTCGCCATCATCGCAGTCATCGGGCTCACGGGCCCGTCGCCAGTCCCCGCAGCCGGGGCACCCGCGCCTCTGCCGCCGCTGGTCGCGGACGAGCTCCGAGCGGCCGCCGTCGCCCTTCCCGGCCTCTCCGTGGCGGTGGGAACCGAAGGGCGTGTGCAGTGGGCCCAGGGTTTCGGTCTCGCCGACCTCGAGCATGCAGCGGCGGTCACGATCGAGACCAGGTTTCTCGTCTACAGCGCGGCAAAGGCCTGGACCGCCGCGGCAGGCGCTCGGCTCGCGGAGCGGGGCGAGCTGGCAGCCGGGGAACCGATCGGAGCCTTGCTACCCGAGCTGCCCGCACCGTTGCGAGGCGTCACTCCGATGCAGCTCGCCCTCCACCGGGCCGGCGTGCGGCACTACGCCGATGAATCCGAGGCGGTCTCCGGCCGGCACTGCGACGCCGTCGTCGAAGCGCTGCCGATTTTCGTCGACGACCCGCTCCAGTTCGAGCCCGGCACGAGCCAGGCGTACTCCTCCTGGGGGTACGTGCTGCTCAGCGCGGTGCTGGAGCGAGCGTCGGGCTCGTCGTTCGCCACACTCCTGGAGCGGGAGGTCTTCGCTCCGGCCGGGATGGGGGGAGTCGCCCTCGCCGATCCGTATCTCGTGGTCCCCGGCCGAGCCGGAGCCTATGCCCGGCAGGGGGACCGGTGGCAGAACCTGCCCTCTCTCGACGTAACCTGCAAGTGGGGCGCGGGAGGATTCCTGGCCACACCGGCCGATCTGGTCCGCTTCTACCTCGCCCTGATCGAGGGACGGCTGGTAGGCCCGGCGTTCCGGCCTCTGCTCCTCCAGACCGATGCCGACGGGCTTCTCCGCTTCGGTGGAGCGAGCGCCGGCGGACGCTCGCAGATCGTGGCCGACCCGGAGGCGGGCTGGGTGGTCGCCATCGCGGCCAACGCCCTTGCCGAGGACGTCGAGCTGCCCGCGGTGGCGGTGCGGGTCGCGGAAGGTCTGGGCCTCCATGCTTCGGCGAGCGGCGAATAGCGCCCGCGCCGGAGCTAGACCTGGCTTCGCCTCGTGTTTCTCACCCCTTACTCAGGAAGCCCGGAGGGGGGGGCCGGTGCGGGAGTGGGCTTCCGCCGCAGGTTGTACTTGAGGATGCACCAGATGGCGCGGACGCCGTCCTTCCAGCCGATCTTCTTGCCCTCGGCGTAGGTGCGGCCGTGGTAGGAGATGCCGACCTCGTAGATCCGCCAGCGGCCGGCGGCGATCTTGGCGGTGATCTCGGGCTCGAAGCCGAAGCGGGGCTCCTCGATCGTGAGGCCGGCCAGGACCTCGCGGCGGAAGACCTTGTAGCAGGTCTCCATGTCGGAGAGGTTCAAGTTGGTGAAGGCGTTCGACAGCAGGGTGAGGAAGCGGTTGCCCAGGTAGTGCCAGAAGTAGAGCACCCGGTGGGCCTGGCTGCCGGTGAAGCGCGAGCCGTAGACGACGTCGGCGTGGCCCTCGACGATCGGGCGGACGAGCTTCGGGTACTCGCCGGGGTCGTACTCGAGGTCGGCGTCCTGGATGAGCACCAGGTCGCCGGTCGCGGCGGCGAAGCCGGTCGCGAGGGCCGCGCCCTTGCCGCGGTTGACGGGGTGGGTGAGGATCCGTAGGCCGCCGGCCGCGCCCCAGCTCTCGCCGAGACGGCGGAGCGCCTCGCCGGTGCCGTCGGTCGAGGCGTCGTCGACCACCAGGATCTCCTTCTCGACGCCGGCGAGCTCGACGGCCCGGACCCGGTCGAGGAGCTCCTCGACGGTGGCCGCCTCGTTGTAGACGGGGATGACCACGGATAGCTTCATCGCGCGCCCCCCTCACCCCGACCCTCTCCCGACCACGCCGCTCCGCGCCGTGGTGCCCGCCGGGGGGAGAGGGAGGCATGCTCCCAGGTGCGGCGGAGGCCTTCGGCCAGGTCGACCTCGGCGGTGAAGCCGAGGGCCTCGCGGGCCGCCGTGGGGTCGGCCTGGGAGTGGCGGACGTCGCCGGGCCGCGCCGGCTCGTGGAGCGGCGGCGGGCAGGGGCCGGCGAGCTCGCGGATGGCCTCGGCGAGCTCGAGCACCGAGGTGCGCCGGCCGCCGGCGACGTTGTAGGCGTGCCCGCAGGCGGCGGCGGGTGCGGCGGCGGCCAGGAGGTTCGCCCGCACGGCGTCCGCGACGTAGGTGAAGTCGCGGCTCTGCTCGCCGTCGCCGTGGATGCGAGGCGGCTCCCCGGCGCGGCAGGCGGCGAAGAAGCGGGGGACGACCGCGGCGTAGGGGCCCTCCGGGCTCTGGCGGGGGCCGTAGACGTTGAAGTAGCGCAACCCCAGGAGCTGCTGGCCGAAGCAGAGCGCGAAGAGCCGGGCGAGCTCCTCGTCCATGGCCTTCGACAGCGCGTAGGGCGAGAGCGGCCGGCCCTCCTCCCCCTCGCGCTTCGGCAGCCGGTCGCTGTCGCCGTAGACGCTCGAGGACGAGGCGTAGACGACGCGCGCGACCCCGGCGTCGCGGGCGGCGGCGAAGACGTTGGTGGTGCCGGTGACGTTGACCGCGACGGTTGTCGCCGGGTCCGCCATCGAGCGCGGCACCGAGCCCAGGGCCGCCTGGTGGAAGACGAAGCGGGCGCCTTCGGCGGCGCTGCGGCAGGTCTCGGGATCCCGGATGTCGCCTTCGACGAGCTCGATCGACCTGCCGAGGTGGGAGAGGTTCTCCCGGCTACCGGTCGAGAGGTCGTCGAGCACCCGCACCCGGGCTCCGAGCCGCACCAGCTCGTCGACCAGGTGCGAGCCGATGAACCCGGCGCCGCCGGTCACCAGGACCGGCAGCTCCCGCCAGTCCGGGGCGCGGGGGGATCGCACTTCAGCGCTCACGGCGTCAGGCCTTGACCACGTTGTCTCGCGGTTCCCGGTAGACCCCGCGGGTGTCGACGACCAGCGCCGCGTGCTCCGCGACGAGCGCCCAGTCGAGCCCGTCGTGGTCGGTGACGATCACCACCGCATCGGCCGCCGTGAGGGTCTCGGGTGTCAGCGGCACCGAGCTCATCGCGGGCAGCTCCGGCCAGGTGCGCATGGCGGGCGCCTCCGGGATCAGCGGGTCGTGGTAGGAGACCAGGGCACCCGAGGCGAGCAGCCGGTCGATCACCTCGAAGGCCGGGCTCTCCCGAGGGTCGTCGACGTTCTTCTTGTAGGCCAGGCCGACGACCAGGACGCGGCTCCCGCGGACCGGCTTCGCCCGGTCGCCGAGCGCCCGGGCGAGCTTCGCGACCACCCGCTCCGGCATCTCGATGTTGAGCTCGCCGGCGAGCTCGATGAAGCGCGCCGTCAAGCCGTGCTCGCGGGCCTTCCAGGAGAGGTAGAAGGGGTCGACCGGGATACAGTGCCCTCCCCAGCCGGGCCCCGGGTCGAAGCGCATGAAGCCGAAGGGCTTGGTGGCCGCGGCGTCGAGCACCTCCCAGACGTCGATCCCCATCCGGTCGTAGACCACCTTGAGCTCGTTGACGAGCGCGATGTTGACCGCCCGGAAGACGTTCTCGGTGAGCTTCGACGCCTCGGCGACCGCGGGGCTCGAGACCGCGACCACCCGCGGCACGACCTCCCCGTAGAGAGCGACCGCTGCCGCCAGGGAAGCCGGCCCCACCCCGCCCACGACCTTGGGGATCGACCCGGTGCCGTGGACCGGGTTGCCGGGGTCCTCCCGCTCCGGGGAATAGGCGAGGAGGAATCCGGACCCACAGGCGAGACCGCTCTCTTCAAGGATCGGCCGCACGAGCTCCTCGGTCGTCCCCGGATAGGTCGTCGACTCGAGGACCACGAGCTGCCCGGGCCGCAAGCGCCGGGCGATCTCCCGGGTGGTTGCGAGGACGTAGCCGAGGTCGGGCTCGCGCTGGGGCGAGAGCGGCGTCGGCACGCAGATCAGCAGGGCGTCGGGC
>DATKCC010000060.1:0-3463 GCA_035513375.1 Thermoanaerobaculia bacterium
CCCGGAGCTCGGCCTCGAGCACCGGCTCCTCGGGGCGCCACCGCAGGTAGGGCACCTGCATCTCGGAGCCGAGCCCCGGGATGATCAGGCGGACGTCGGCGAGGTCGGCGCCGGCGACGCCGTAGACCTCGGGCGGCAGGGCGAGGCGATGGAGGCTTCCCGGCTCGGGGGCGTCGGCGGCGACGGTCCAGGTCTCGGCGAAGCCGCCGGTCGGCGCCGGGCCGCCCGAGGCCGGTAGCCCGAGCCCCTCGGCCGGGACCTCCGCGAGCTCCTCTGGCCCCGGCTCGACCGTCGTCGGCTCGGTGCCCGCCGCCGGTGCCGGCAGGCGCTCGAAGCCCGAGCTCGGAGCCACTCCGGGGCCGTAGGCGAGGGTGTGCCGGCCGGGCCGCCGCGCCCGGAAGAACAGGCTCTCGCCCCGGAGCTCGGCCGAGGCGTCCCGGACCGAGGGAGCCTCAGGGCCGCCGCCGTAGAGCTCCAGGCGCAGCGTTTCCGCGCCGGCCGAGAGGGTCAGGTCGAGGTCGAGGCACCGGGGGAGCGCGCCCGCGGTCCCCGCCCCATCCCTCCAGGCGCCGCCGACCACCTCCTCCCAGCGCCCGTCCTCGGCGCGGAGCAGCCGGTGCCCGGCGGGCGCCGTCGAAGCGACGGTGAAGCACACCCGGCGCAGAAACCGGCCCGCGCCGCCGAGCGGCAGCCGGCAGGCGACCCGAGCCGAAGCCGGCGACGCCTCGTACGAGCGGCAGTCGGGCCGCGGGAGGGACAGGCGATGGGAACGCCGGGGCATCTCCTCGACCGCAACCGATGCCAGCACCGGCGGCGCGCTCGGGCTCGCCGCGGAGCGGTCCGAAGCCGGCCAGCCGAGGCGGAGCTGGCGGGCCTCGGTCGCGGGGTAGGCGAGGGTGAGGCGGCCATCGCCCCCCGCGAGGGGCCGGAGCTCGTCCGCGACCAGGAGCCGCCACGCGGCGCCGTCGTCGCTCACCGCGAGACGAACCGCCCCGTCCGGAGCCGCGGTACCCGCGGCGAGCCTCAGGAGGAGCCGCTCGTGGGCGCCGGTTCCCGCCGGTAGCGCGAGCGGCAGCCACCAGCCGCCGCGTGCGGCCCGGGGCCGGCCGAGCTCGGCCTCCCGGAGCTCCCCCGTGGCCTCGTCCGGGACCCGCCGGAAGGCGACGTCCTCGCCCTCGGGACCGAACAGGCGGATGCCGGCCCCGGCGCCCGCTTGCCGGAGAACCTCCGGGCCGAGCGGAGCTCGCACCCAGCCCGCAGACTGCACATCGAGCGGCCGGGTGTAGCGGGCCTCCTGGGCGGCGGCCTGGCCCGGGAGGAGCGCCGCCCAGGCCGCGAGCGCCAGGCCGGCCAGTGGCCGCCCCGAACGCTGAGCGAGCCGCCGTCCGGCGCGGCCACCGCGAGCGCTCACGCCGGCGCGTGCCGGGAAGCCCGGTGCTGATCGACGAGCTTCTCGACCACGCTCGGATCGGCCAGGGTAGTGATGTCCCCCAGGTCCTCGTACTCGCCGGCGGCGATCTGGCGGAGGATGCGGCGCATGATCTTCCCCGAGCGGGTCTTGGGCAGCCCCGGCACGAGCTGGATCCGATCGGGGGCGGCGATCGGACCGATCGCGTGACGGACCTGCTCCTTCAAGGCGCCCGCGAGCTCCTCCGGATCCCACGACTGGTACTCCGGAGTGACGTGGCAGAAGGCGTAGATCCCGGTGCCCTTGATCTCGTGGGGGAAACCGACGACCGCCGCCTCGGCGACGGCGTCGTGGGCGACGAGCGCACTCTCGACCTCGGCGGTTCCCAGCCGGTGGCCAGAGACGTTGAGCACGTCGTCGACCCGACCGGTGATCCAATAGTAGCCGTCTTCGTCGCGCCGGCACCCGTCGCCGGTGAAGTAGAGCCCCGGATAGCGGGAGTAGTAGGTCTCCTGGAAGCGCCGGTGGTCGCCGTAGAGGGTCCGGGCCATGCCCGGAGAGGGCCGGGCGAGGCAGAGGTTGCCGCGGACGCCGCCGCCCTCCAGGCGCCGGCCCTGGTCGTCGACCAGCACCGGCTCGACGCCGAAGAACGGCAGGGTGGCCGATCCTGGTTTGGCCGGCGTGGCGCCCGGGAGCGGCGTGATCATGATCCCTCCGGTCTCGGTCTGCCACCAGGTGTCGACGACCGCCGCGCGCCCCTCACCCACGACATCGTGGTACCACCGCCAGACCTCCGGGTTGATCGGCTCGCCGACGGTGCCCAGGACCCGGATCGACTTCCGGCTGGCGCGCGCGACCGGCTCGTCGCCCTCGCGGGCGATCGCCCGGATCGCCGTCGGCGCGGTGTAGAAGATCGTCACTCCGAGGTCGTCCACCACCTGCCAGTAGCGGCCGGCGTCCGGGTAGGTGGGGACCGACTCGAACATCACCGTAGTCGAGCCGTTGGCGAGGGGCCCGTAGACGATGTAGCTGTGGCCGGTGATCCAGCCGACGTCGGCCGCGCACATGTAGACGTCGTCCTCGCGCAGATCGAACACCACCTTGTGGGTCAGCGCGGCGTAGACGAGGTAGCCGCCGGTCGTGTGCAGGACCCCTTTGGGCTTGCCCGTCGAGCCCGAGGTGTAGAGGATGAACAGCGGCGCCTCGGCGCTCATCCACTCGATCGGACAGGTCGAGCGCTGGCGGGCCATCTCCGGGGCGAGCCAGAGGTCGCGTCCGGCCTTCATCGGCACCTCGGCTCCGGTCCGGCGGGCGACCAGGACCGTCTCGACCATCGCCAGGCCCTCGACCGCCTGGTCGGCGATCTGCTTCAAGGGGATCGTCTTGCCGCCGCGGAGCCCCTCGTCGGCGGTGAGGAGCACCCGGCAGCCGGCGTCGAGGATGCGGTCGCGGAGCGCCTCGGCCGAGAACCCGGCGAAGACCACCGAGTGGACGGCGCCGATCCGGGCGCAGGCGAGCATCGCGTAGGCGAGCTCCGGGATCATCGGCAGGTAGATCGCCACCCGGTCGCCCGGGCGGACCCCGTGCGCCTTCAGGACGTTGGCGACCCGCGCCACCTGGTGCTTGAGCTTGCGGTAGGTAATCCTCTCGTACTCCCCCGGCTCGTCCCGAGCCCAGAGGATGGCGGTCTTCTCGCCGCGCTCGGGGAGATGCCGGTCCACGCAGTTGAAGCAGGCGTTGAGGCGCCCGCCCGAGAACCAGGCGAAGTCCACCTCCTCGGGGTCCGCGTCGAGCACCGTGTGGAAGGGGTGGAACCAGGTGAGGAGCGCCGCCTGATCGCGCCAGAACCCATCCGGATCCTCGACCGACTGGCGGTAGAGCTCCCGGTACTGCTCCAAGCTCGCGACGTGGGCGCCCTCGGCGATCCAGGGCTTGACGGGGACGATCGGGGAGTCGTTCGAGCCGGGCACGGGGGAGGCCTCCTTACGCGCTGCCGGATCCCGGGGGGACGGGCGAAGCTGCCGCGGGATTGTAGCGTGGAAGATCCGTGCCACC
>DATKCC010000061.1:0-2122 GCA_035513375.1 Thermoanaerobaculia bacterium
GAGGGCGACATCGCTCAGCTCGGTGCGCCGGCGGGCCTGTGCGCGACCTGCCGGCACGCCGCCGTCCTGGCGTCGCGCTCGAGCGCCTATCTGCGCTGCGGCATGGCGGAGCTCGACCCCTCCTTCCCCAGGTACCCCCGGCTGCCGGTCGTGGCCTGCCGGGGGTACGAGCGCGTGGAGGAGAGCGGTACGCCCGCCTGAGGGCCTCTACGGTGGTGGCGGTCGAGGAGACGAGCCCCCCGAGGAGCCCACCCCCGGAAGCCGGCGAGGATCGAGTCGGCGCGCTCGCGCTCGAGGCCCACCAGCAGCCCGAGCCCCAGGGCGATCCCCAGTACGGTCACCCCTTCGGAGAGCGGCATCAGGGCCGATATCTCGCCATGAAGCGGCGGTCGATCCGATCCTTGAGCCACCAGGACCAGCGGCTGTGGGAGACGATCCCCTTCCAGCGCAGCAGCGCGCTGCCGTCGGCGGTGTTGAGGATCGACAGGAAGCCCCGCTGCGGCTCGTAGCGGGGGTACCCGCCGCGGGCGCCGAGGGCGACGAGGAGGCTCCGCCAGAGGAACGGCGCCTCGCGCACCGCGAAGACTCCGGCCTTCGGCGTCGCCGGGTGCTCGGCCGGGGTGACGCAGTCGCCGGCGCCGAAGACCTCGGGATGGGAGAGCGAACGCAGCGCGGGATCGACCCGCAGGAAGCCGCGTTCGTCGAGGGCGAGGCCGGAGCCTGCGAAGAGAGGCGGCGCCGCCGCTCCGGTGAGCCATACCGTCAGCCCCGACGGGAGCTCGTCGCCGTTTTCGAGCTCCACCGTCTCGGCCCGGACGGAGCCGACCGGGGCGCCGGTCCGGACCTCGATCCCGCGCCCGGCGAGAACCCGCCGGGCCCGGTGGCGGAAGCGCTCGGAGTATCCGGGGAGGATCTCGCCGCCGGCCTCGAGGAGCCGCACCCGCCCGCCGCCGCCGCAACGGTCGAGCGCTGTCCGGGCGGAGCAGGCGACCTCGACCCCCGCGGCGCCAGCTCCGACCACGGCCACCTCTCGCCGGCCCTCGGACCCGGTGAGCTCCCGGAGCCGCCGCCGCACGACCAGCGCCCGCTCGATCGGCTTGATCAGCGCGGCGTGCTCGCGGACCCCGGGGGTCGCCTCGCCGGCGGTCCGGGAGCCGACGTTGAACGAGGCCAGGTCGTAGCCGACCTCGCCGCCGCCCTCGAGGCGGACGCACCGCGCTTCGGGATCGACGCGGGTCGCCCGAGTCAAGACCAGCTCCCCGCCCGCCCCCCGCACCAGCGGCGCGAGCTCCACCGCCACCTCCTCCTCCCGGTACTCACCGTAGAGGAACCCGGGCACCATGCCGGAGTAGAGCTGACGCGGGGTATCGGAGACCACGATCAGCTCGACCGGCGGATGGTCCCGCGCCCCGAGCCGGCGGAGGACCTCCAGGTGAGCGTGGCCGGCGCCCACCAGCAGCAGACGTGGAGGACTCGCCATGACGGGCGCGATTGTAGCGAGGCCGGCCCGCGATCCCGAGCCGCAGCGGTCGCACATTCCCGTCCAGCCTCCTGACCGGCCCCAGAGCCCCGGTGCGGCAAGCCGCACCCTACCCTCCGCACTGAGACCCGGTGCGGCAAGCCGCACCCTACCCTCCTCAGGGAGCCCAGGGGTGCCGATGGGCTCACCGGCGAAGAGGTCGAGGCGCTACCGAGACCCGGGGTGGGGGCGCCCGCAGAACCAGGACCGGTCGCGGGGTGGGCCGGGGCTCCCGTGGGCACCGCTGCACGAAGTGCAGTGGTCGGGCGTCTGAGGCGAGGCCGCTTTCTGCCGTTTCCCCGACCACGGAAACCCGGCGCCGAGCCGAAGCCGAGGCGCGGCCAGCCGTTCCCTTCACCGAGATCGCCGCGCCGTCCCGCAGGTGGGGAGCCCCGGCCCGCCCCCCACCACCCACCCTGGGACGAGCCCCACCCCGCCTCCGCCACCCCGCCTGGGCCGCCCCCCCGCCCCGGGATAGACTCCCGTCCCGCGATGCCCCGCCGCTCCGACATCCGCTCCATCCTGGTCGTGGGCTCCGGGCCGATCGTCATCGGCCAGGCCTGCGAGTTCGACTACTCCGGCACCCAGGCCTGCCGGGTGCTC
>DATKCC010000062.1:0-4768 GCA_035513375.1 Thermoanaerobaculia bacterium
GCGTCGACGATGCCGCCGACCGCCGTCGACACGATCGGCAGCGCCATCGCCATCGCCTCGAGCAGGGCGATCGGCAGCCCCTCGAAGCCCGAGGTCATCAGGTAGAGGTCCATCGCGTCGAGGAAGGGCCGGACGTCCGCCCGGAGGCCGGCGAAGACCACCGCCTCGGCGAGGCCGAGCTCGCCGGCGAGGGCGGCGAGGGCCTCCCGCTCGGGGCCGTCGCCGACGACGAGCAGCCGGAGGTCGGGGTGGCGCGCGCGGAGCGCGCCTGCGACCCGCAGCCAGTCCGCGAGGCGCTTCTGGGGCCTGAAGACCGCGACCGTGCCGACGACCGGCGCGCCGGGCGGGATGCCGAGGCGCGCCCGGAGCTCCCGCCCCCGGGCGGGGTCGGGCGCGAAGTGGGCCGAGGAGACGCCGTTCTCGATCACCGTGAGCGGCACGTTCTCGCCGGCGTGCCGCCGGACCGAGGCCGCGACCTCCTCGGAAACCGCGATCACCCGCTCCTGGAGCGGCCAGGTCCAGAGGTTGAGCAGGCGCGAGGGCCCCTGGAGGTACTCGATCGTACCGTGCTCGGTGTAGACCACCGCCACCCCGGCGAGGCGCCCGGCGAGCCGGCCCGCGACCCCGGCGAGCGACAGGTGGCAGTGGAGGAGATCGACCCCCGAGCGCCGGAGGTAACGCGCGAGCGCCGGCACTCGGAGCGGGATCGCCGCCGAGCTCCGGGCCGGGAAGCAGGTCACCTCGGCGCCCTCCCGGGCGAGGGCGCCGGCGAGCGCGTCCTTGTGCGGCAGGAAGTAGCCGAACCGGTAGTCGAAGCGCTCCCGGTCCCCGGCCCGCAAGGTCTCGAGCAGCAGCACCTCGGCGCCGCCGCGGCCCAGGCTCTTGATCAGTTGGAGAACCCGGATCCGGCCGTCGCGGTCCGAGCGCTCGGGTCGACCCGATGGAGGGGGGCGGCGCTCAGCCATCGAGCCTCCGATAGAGCTCGAGGAACGACCGCGTCACCAGCCCGAGGTCGTGGCGCTCGAGCACCCGCTCCCGGGCCGAGCGGCCCATCGCCCGCCGCCGCTCCGGCGCCGCCAGGAGCTCGAGCAGCGCGCCGGCGAGCTCGGCGGCGTCGCCGGGGGCGGTGAGGAGCCCGGTCCGGCCGTGCTCGACCACCTCCGGCAGGCCGCCGACCGCGGTCGCGACCGCCGGCACCCCGCGGGCCGCCGCCTCGAGCACCACCCCGGGCGTGCCCTCGATCCGGCTCGACAGGACCAGGAGGTCGGCGCCGCCGGCGAGCTCGGCGGCGTCCGGCCGGGCGCCGAGGAAGCGGACGGCGCCCCCGGTGCCGCTGGCAGCCCACCCCGCCGCCGCCGCCCGCCGCTCGACCGCCGGCCGGAGCGGGCCGTCGCCCAGGAGCACCAGGCGCGCCGCGGGCAGCCGGCGGCGGACCTCGCGGAAAGCCGCGAGCAGCAGGGCATGGTCCTTCTCTGGCGTGAAGCTCCCGACGTGGACCAGGAGCGGGCCCGTGGGGTCGAGGCCGGCCGCGGCCGCGAGCCGGGCGCGGGCGACCGCCGGGTCGGGCGCGGGGCCGGCGGACGTGCCGAGGGGCAGGACCGTCACCCGCCCCGGCGCCAGGCTGTGGGTCGCGACCAGGTCGCCCGCCGCGCCGCGGCTGACCGCCGCCACGCAGTCGGCCTGGTGGAGCAGCCACCGGTTCCAGCGCCGGTGGAGGGCGCCGCGCAGCCACAGGCTCTGGATGCTGATGCTCCGGTAGACGAGCGGCGGCCGCGGCCGCGCGCCGCGCAAGGCCAGCACCGCGTACTTCAGGGTGTCCGAGCCGTTCGCCTGGACCAGGTCGGGCCGGCGCGCGGCGACGAGGCGCCGGAGCCGGCGGACGAGCCGGGGCGAGAGGCCGCGGCGCGGCCGGCCGCCGAGGTCGAGGAGCTCCACCCCCGCGGCCGCGAGCGGCGGCTCACCGGGCGCGTAGAGCCCGGCCAGGACGACCTCGCAGCCGAGGGCGGCGAGGCCCTCGGAGAGCTGCGCCGCGAACACCTCGGCGCCCCGGAGCTGCCGCCGGGTGACGAGCTGGAGCAGCCGGAGCGGCCGCCCGGTCGAGGTCATCGCCCCGTCCTCATCGGTCCACGCTCCGGGCCGGGTTGGGGCGTCCCGCCCCCCGCCCCTCGACGCACACCCGCCACCAGACCTCCATGAAGACGAGCTGCCGGACCGCCGAGGTCGTCGAGCCGTCGCCGGCCAAGAACCGGCGGCAGAGCTCCGCCGCCGCCGGCCGGCCGATCGGCAGGTGCGCCAGGAGCTCGCTCCCGGCAACCGTCTCGACCAGGCCGCGGAGGGCGGGGACCTCGCGGAAGTAGCGATGCCAGGGGACGCCGAAGCCGCGCTTCCTCTGCGCCAGGACCGAGCGCGGCAGGAGCCCCGCCATCGCGCCGCGCAGCGGCGCCTTGCCGCGGCCCGGGAAGGGCCCGAAGAGCGCCGCCGTCGGCGCTGCCGCCAGCCCCTCGACCAGCCGGGGGTCGAGGAACGGCACCCGGCACTCGATCGAGGCCCCCATGGTCATCCGGTCGTTGCGGTCGAGGATCGACTGCAGGTAGGTCTGCTGCTCCTGGTACATGATCCGGCGGACCGGCTCGCGGAAGAGGCGGGCCGAGCGGTCACAGAGCGCCCGCCGGTACTCCCCCTCGGGACCGGTCTCCTGCGGCCGGTCCGCCGCTGTCCGGTCGGTCGGCTCGCCCAGCTCCCCGGGCAGGAACGCCGCCCCGCTGTACAGGATCTGGCGCTCGAGGCCGCCCAGGAGGAACAGCCGGCTCGCCTTGCGCCAGCGCCCCCGCAGGGTCGCGACCCGGTCGAGGGCGCCCAGGCCCAGGGCGAAGAGGCCGCGGAGCCGGGGGTAGAGGAACGGCCGGTAGCGGACGTAGCCGCCCATCGTCTCGTCCGCGCCCTCGCCGGCCAGGAGCACCGTCACCCGCGGCCTGGCGTAGCGGGAGATCGCCAGCGTGTGGACGTCGTTGCCGTGGGCGAGCGGGGCGTCGAGGCGCCAGGTCGCTTCCTCGAGGAGGCCGGGGACCTCGGCCGGCGGCACCACCAGCTCGTGGGCGTCGAGCCGGAAGCGCTCGGCCACCCGCCGGGCCATCCCGCCCTCGTCGTAGCCGGGCTCGGTGAAGCGGACGGTGAAGCTCGACACGCCGCCACCGGCCTGGAGGCTGGCGCAGGCCGCGACGGCGCTCGAGTCGAGCCCGCCGCTCAGCAGCACCCCCACCGGCACGTCACTGATCCGCTGCAGCCGGACGGCGTCGTCGAAGGTCTCCCGGAACCAGCCGGCGAGGGGCCGGGGCGGCCGGGACCGCGGGGCCTCCGGCGCCGCGCCCGGGGCGTGGTCGTCGAGGCTCCACCAGCGCCGGATCTCGATCTCGCCGTCGCGCCAGCGCAGCCAGTGCCCCGGCAGCAGGCGCCGGACTCCGAGGTAGGGCGTCGCCTCGCCCGCCGCGTAGCGGAAGTAGAAGATCTCGGTGAGGCTCTCCGGGTCGGGCCGGCGGGGCCAGCCGGCGGCGAACAGCGCCTTTGGCTCGGAGGCGAAGAGCAGGCGGCCGTCCCGGAAGGCGTAGTAGAGCGGCTTGATTCCGAGATGGTCGCGGGCCAAAAGCAGTGTCCGCTCGCGGCGGTCCCAGACGGCGAACGCGAACTGGCCGTTCAGGCGTTCGAGCATCGCCGGCCCGCGCTCGGCGAAGAGCTCGAGCAGGACCTCGGTGTCGCCGTCGGAGCGGAAGCTCCGGCCCCGGGCCTCGAGCTCGGCGCGCAGCTCGCGGAAGTTGAAGATCTCGCCGTTGTGAATCAGGTGGTAGCGGCCGTCGGCGGTCGCCATCGGCATGTGGCCGCGGGTGGAGAGGTCGAGGATCGCGAGCCGCCGGGAGCCGAGGGCAACGCCGGGCTCGCGCAGCGACCCCTGGTCGTCCGGCCCGCGCAGGGCGAGCGCCTCGCCCATGGCGGCGAGCTCCGGCGCGCCGAGCGGCGGCACCGGCGCGGTCGAGACGGCGCCGCAGATCCCGCACATGCCGCGGCTAGGGCGCCCCCGGGGCGCGCGGGGGGGCCGCCGGCGGCTTCCGGAGCAGGCCGACGGGGAACTCCTTCGCCCAGCGGTAGACGCCCGTCCGGGTCGGCTTGGCGACCACCACCGGTTCGATCCCCAGCCGCTCGGCGAGCTCGAGGAAGGCGTCGTTCGAGTGGGCGTCGTCGAGCACCAGGACGCCGCCCGGGGCGAGGCGGGCCCAGACCCGGTCCAGCGTCCAGCGCATCCCCTCGTAGCTCTTGTCGGAGTCGTAGTGGCAGAGGTCGACCGAGCCGGCCTCCTCCAGGATCCCCGGCAGCACGCGGCGGTCCGGGCCGTCGCGGCGGTGCCACCGGGGCGAGGCGGCGAGGTCGGCGGGCACCGCCGCCCCGGAGGCGGCGACCTCCCCGGGCTGGAAGGCCGGCAGGTCGGTGCTCCAGAGCTCGCCCGCGCCGTTCTCCTCGAGCGCCGCCAGCAGCACCGTCGAGCTGAAGCCGTAGGCGAGCCCGGTCTCGACCACCCGGGTGGCGCCGGTCAGGCGGACCAGGGCGTAGAGGAGCTCGAGGTAGGCGGCGCCGCTCGAGCGCTCGGTGCCCGGCTCGTCGAGCCAGCGCTCGAGCTCCGCCAGCCGCCGCGCCAGCGCCGGCTCGGCGAGCGCCGCCTCTAGCCCTGAGCGCTCGATCTCGAGCAGGCGCGCGAGCGCCTCGGCGGCGCCCGCCGCCC
>DATKCC010000063.1:0-3133 GCA_035513375.1 Thermoanaerobaculia bacterium
TCGGGCAGGACGGCCACCGTGACCGCCGAGGTGTGGATGCGCCCGGAGCCTTCTGTCTCGGGCACCCGCTGGACGCGGTGGACGCCGGCCTCGTACTTCAGCCGGCTGTAGGCGCCGCGCCCCTCGACGATCGCCGAGACCTCCTTGATCCCGCGGACGCCCGACTCGGAGAGGTCGATCACCTCCACCCGCCAGCCCTTCCGCTCGGCGTAGCGCGAGTACATCCGGAAGAGCTCGGCCGCGAACAGGCTGGCCTCGTCGCCGCCGGTCCCGGCCCGGATCTCGAGTACCACGTTGCGGGAATCGTTGGGGTCCTTCGGCGTGAGCTCGACCCGGATCGAGCCCTCGAGCTCGGCCCTGCGGGCGGCGAGCTCCTCGCGCTCGTCCCGGGCCAAGGAGTAGAGCTCGTCGTCCCGGGACAGGCCCGCGAGCATCTCCTCGGTCTGGGCGAGCTGGCGCTCGACCGCGCGGTACTCCCGGTAGAGCTCGACCGTACGAGTGAGGTCCGACAGCGCCTTGGTGGCCTCGGCGTAGGCCTTGCGATCCGCGAGCAGCTCCGGGTCGGCGAGCCGGGCGGTCAGCTCGTCGTGAGTCTGCTCGATCTCGGCCAGCTTCTCGATCATGGGGGAGACTCCGATCGACCCACCGGGGGCGGCCGGCGCGCCCACCGGGAGGGCTCGGGTCGGCTCCCGTGGCCCGGGGTCGCGCGCCGCCGGAGTCCGGGGCGGCTCAGGAGGCTTGGCGGCGGTAGCGGCGCTCGAAGCGCTCGACCCGGCCGGCCGAGTCCACCAGCTTCTGCTTGCCGGTGTAGAACGGGTGGCAGTCGCCGCAGATCTCGAGCCGCAGCTCGGCCTTGGTCGAGCGGGTCTGAAAGGTGTTGCCGCAGGCGCAGACGGCGGTCACCATGTGGAGCTCGGGATGGATGTCGTTCTTCACGGGGGTCTTCCTTCCGGAGGGTACCTTCCGGGTTCGGTTCGAATCCACAACTCTAGCCCAGGTCGGCGAATTCCCGCAAGCCAGCTCTCCTCGATGAGGGGGGTAGCGCTAGAGGCGCAAACCGGGTACACTTCGGCTGTTGCGCTTGAAGTTTGCGCCTCTAGCGAGTCGTGACGACGGCCGCCGCCCTACGGCGGCCGTTGCCTTTTGGGGCGGCTAAGCGCTCCGCCGCTCCGAGCCGATAATGACACAGCTAAGCATATGAAATCAAAGGGTTTACTTCTTCGCTGCCAAGCGATCCTCGTATCTCGTTGAAGGCTCGGCAGTTGGTGCGACGCTCTAGCCCGGAGGGCTTTACTTGAACCGCCGCGATTCGGCGGCAATCCCAACCGGATACGCTGAGGTGCACTTTAGAGAGTAGCGGGAGGCGACCGCCGGCACTCCTGCGGGCGGGGCGACCGCCCGCGACAGGAGGCCCCGCATGCGCCGTCGAATCCTTCCCCTCACCGCGCTGTTGACTGTCCTCTACCCGCTGGCAGCGCGAGCGACCAGTGCCCAGCTCGACCCGGACGGGAATCCGGTCACGTCTGCGGCCCTGGATTGGCTCGATTCCGTCTTCCGAGCCTTCCTCGCGTTGCTCGGCGTCTAGTCGCCCAAGGGGGTGCCGCCTGGGTCTAGGCGGCACCCCCGTTGTCGTGCTACAGTGGCTCCGCAAACAAGCGGAGGCCGAGGATGCACGAGTGCCTGAGCGTCCAGGATTGGATCAAGGCATGGGGCGACTCCGAGCGCGAGGGGCGCCAGCTCGCCACCTGTCCCGTCTGCTCGCCCGCCCGGGAGGACTTGCGCTCCTGGCTCGCGGCGGTCGAGCAGTGCGCAGACTGCCGGGCGGCCGTGGACGCCGCACCAATCGAGGCGGACGAGGTGGTCGAGTGCCCCAACTGCACCGCCGCCTTCGGCAAGCTGGTCGAGATCCTGGAGGGTCTGGAGCACTTCGACCCGGCCGTCGCCGCCGAGGTTCTCGCCGCTGAGGAGCTGTACGGGAAGCTCTTGAAACTCTCCCCGGCCGAGCAGTTGGCCCGGGTGACGGACTCGATGGAGTACCAGCAGTGGGGGCTCTGCCACCGGCTCTTGGTGGCGGCCCGGGAGCTGTGGTGTGACGACCCGGAGCTGGCGAACCACCGGGCGCGGGTCGCGGCAGCCGTAGCCGACCTTCTCGACCCTGGGACGTACCACCCGCTGTGGGTAGCCGACTTACGGGCGAAGGCCCACGCCTACGTCGCGAACACCTACCGCATCCTGGCCGACTTCCAGACCGCCGAGCGCTCCTTCCTGACGGCCGAGCGCTACGTCCGCCGTGGGGTAGGGAGCGGGCAGTGCCAAGCTCGCGTCGCCTCGCTCAAGGCGTCGCTCCTGATCGACCAGGAGCGCTTCCTGGAGGCGTCCGCCCTTCTCGCCGAGGTCGAGGCGTTCTACCTGAAGAGCGAGCAGCCCCGGGAGCTGGCCCGCACCGTTATGAAGCGGGCGATGATCGCCGCCGACCGGGGTGAGTACCACGTCGCGGCCAGGGAGTACGCCCGGGCCACCGCGGTGCTCGACCCCGAGCGGGACCGCACCTTGCTGCTGACCGCCCGCCAGAACGCCGCCTACGCGTTGGTTCATGCGGATGAGGTTGAGGAGGCCCGGCGGATCTTCGATGCCCTGCCGCCCGCCGAGGGGAGGGCGATGGAGCTGCGGCGGCTCTGGATCGAAGGCGACCTACTCCGGGCCGAGGGGAAGCCCATGATGGCGATGGAGGTCTACGGCCGGGCGCGGGTCGGCTACCGGGAGGATGGGCGCTTCTACCTCATGGCGCTGGTGGCCCTGGAGGAAGCATTAACCGCCTTCGACATGGGCGACACCGCCGAGATGGTGGCCATGGTCGAGGAGGCTTCAATCCTCCTCGTCAAGGCAGCGGCGAAGCACCAGGCGATCGCGGTGCTCGGACTGCTCCTCGCCGCGATGGAGCGCGGGACGGTGGACCGGGCCATGCTGGTCGCCGTCTCCCGGCGCGTGGCGGCGCTCAAGCCGTCCTGAGTCCCTAGGTAGCCTTCTAGGGATCGGCAGTAACGCGCTGTTAGGACGCCACCTTCCCCGTGACCCTCTCTACCGAGGAAGAAGGCACCCCTTCCTGCCCGATAGCGCCCGCAGCCGGGCGGAG
>DATKCC010000064.1:0-3566 GCA_035513375.1 Thermoanaerobaculia bacterium
TCGGCCACCGCCACGACGCGCGCGAAGAGCGGGATCTCCTCCCCTTTCTTGCCATCCGGGTAGCCGCGGCCGTTCCAGGCCTCGTGGTGCCAACGGATCGCCGGGATCATCTCCCGGAGCTGCTCGATCGAGCTCATGATCTCGGCCCCGATAACGGTGTGGGCCTTCATCTGCTCGAACTCCTCGGCGGTGAGCTGGCCGACCTTGCGCAGCACGTCGTCCTCGACGCCGATCTTGCCCACGTCGTGGAGCAGCGCCGCAATCCAGAGCTTCTGCTGGGCGTCCTCGGAGAGCGGCAGGTGCCGGGCGATGGTCCGCGAGAGCGCCGCCACCCGCTCGGAGTGGCCCCGGGTGTAGGGGTCCTTGGCGTCGATCGCGGCGGCGAAGGCGCGGATCGAGCCGATGAACAGCTCGCGGTTGACCCGGGCCGCCTCCTGGAGCTGCGAGACCGACCGCTCGACGTGGCCGGACATGCGGTTGAAGTCGCGGGCGAGCTCCGAGAGCTCCGCCGGCAATCCGCGGTCCTCCATCCGGCGGCCGAAGCTGCCCGCCGCGATCGCGTGGCTGGTCTCGGCCAGGCGCTGGATCGGCAGGCTCACCCGCCGGGCGGCGAGGGCGGCCACGACCAGCGCCAGGAGTACCAGCAGGCCGGTCGCGGCGGCGGCGCTCATCACCATGCGGCGGACGGCGGCGAAGGCCGCGGCCGCCGGTTTCTGCACCACCACGGCCCAGCCGGTCTCCCCCACGGGGCTCACCTGGGCGAGCATCCGGCGGTCGCCGGCCGGCCCCGCCGCCACGTACTCGGTAGTGAGTGCCAGGGGCACGCGGCCGGTGAAGTTCTGCGCGATCTTCGAGCGCTCGAGGGCGCGCCGACCCTCCTCCGAAGCCCCCTCCGACCAGAGCACACGGCCGGCGCCGTCGATGAGGAAGATCCCTACGTCGGCCTGCGCCTCGCGGCGGAAGACCGCCTCCATCAGGCGCAGGCGCACCAGCGCTTCGACCACCAGCTCGGCGGCCTCGCCCTCGACGGCGATCGGCACCGCCATCGACACCACCGGCTCGTTGGCCGGCGGCAGCACCGCGAAGCGGAAGACCGCCCGGCCCTCCCGGCTCGCCTCCTCGAAGGCCGCGACCCGGACCTCCCGGATCGAGTCCGGGAGCTGGGAGAGGCCGATCCGCGGGCCGGTGCCGTCGGGACCGATCACCCGCAGCACGAGGAGGCTCGGGTCTTCGACCATGAGCTCCCGGAGGTAGGGGGCCACCCACTCCTGGCGGAGCCGGTCCCGCACCGCCTGCGGGCCCGGCACCAGCAGCAGCCCGCGGCCCAGGTGGTGGACGGCCCCCCGCACGGTCGCGAGCTGATCGCTCACCTCGCGCGACAGCGCCTCCGCCGACTGGGTGAGCTGGGTGCGCTCCTCGGTCTCCAGGCGCGCCCGGTTCTGGCCGACCAGGACGGCGTTCGAGATCACCAGGGGGATGATGCCCGAGACGAGGAGCGCCAGGAACAGTAGGTGCCGGAGCTTGGGGCGGCTGAAGGGGGCGAATCGGGCCATCGGCGTACGGGCGCAGCGGAGGTGATCCGGCGAGTATAAAGGAAGAGGCTCCGCTACCAAGAATTTCGATAGAGCCGGAGGACGGCCCCGGTCGGTCTCAGGCCCAGGGGGCGTCGAGGAAGGCGGCGAGCTCGCGGCGGGTCTCGGCTTCGCCGACGTCGGCGAGCACCCGCCCTTCGCCGAGCCGAGCCGGCAGCACCCAGAGGAGGCCCTCCTCCCGGGCTTTCTTGTCGCGCGCCATGGCGGCCAGGAGCTCCTCGGGCGGGAGCGCCGGCAGCGGCGGAAGGTCGAGGCGCTCGAGCAGCGCGCGGAGGCGTCCGGAGTCCTCGGCCGGGAGCCGCTCGGTCCGCGCCGGCGACCGCGCCAGGCGCAGGGCGAACAGCATGCCGTAGGCGACCGCCTCACCGTGGCGCAGGCCGCGGTAGCCGAGGGCGGCCTCCAGGGCGTGGCCGAAGGTGTGGCCGAAGTTGAGCAGCCGGCGGCGCCCGCGCTCCTCGGGGTCGGCCTCCACCACCGCGATCTTGGCCGCGGCCGCCTCGGCGACGACCGGCGCCAGGGCCTCGGGGTCGCCTTCCAGCAGCCGGTCGAGGTCGGTTTCGATCCGGCCGAGGAGCTCGGGCTCGAGCAGGAAGGCCATCTTGATCACCTCGACCAGCCCGGACCGCAGCTCCCCCGGCGGCAGCGTGGCGAGAAGGCGGGTATCCGCGACCACGAGCGCCGGGTGATGGAACAGCCCGACGCTGTTCTTGGCCGCCGGCAGGTCGACCGCGGTCTTGCCGCCGAGCGCTGCGTCCACCTGGCCGAGCAGGGTGGTGGGGACCTGGACCAGCCCGACCCCGCGCAGGAAGCACCCGGCCGCGAAGCCCGCGACGTCGCCGCAGCTGCCGCCGCCGAAGGCGAGCACCCGGCTGTCCCGCTTGCCCCCGGCCGCGAGCATCTCGCTCCACAGGCGTTCGGCGGTGGCGAGCGATTTCGCGCCCTCGCCGTCCTCGACCTCGAGTGTGACCGTACGGGCGGCGGCGGCCCGCGTGGGATCGAGTGCGGCGCCGTGGAGCGCCACCACGCGGGGGGTGGAGACGACGAACAGAGTCCGCCCGGCGGCCCAGGCCCCGAGCTCGTCGGCCGCCTCCGCGAGCGCCCCGGCGCCGACCACCACCGAGGTCACGCCGGAAGGGTGGTGGAGCGAGAGGCGATAGCTCATGGCTGGGCTCGGAGAAGCGCGCGCCGGGGCGCCGCTCGGGCGTCCTAGACCTCGAAGACCCGGCCTTCCTCCGGCAGCACGACCTCGACCCCCGGGGCCATTCGGGCGAGCTCTCCAGCCAGGCGTTCCAGATCCGCTCCGGAGCTGCGCGGATGGTGGTGCACCGGCATCAGGCGGCGGACCCCGGCTTCGACTGCGATCCGGGCCACGTCGTCGGCCGCCGAGTGGCCGGTCGCTCCGGCGTCGCCGCCGGCCTCGGTCCAGACCTCGTGGAGGAGCAGGTCGGCCCCGGCGACGAAGCCGGCGGTGGCGGCATCGGCGACGGTGTCGGTGACATAGGCCAGGGCGTCGCCGAACCGCAGCCCCGCCGAGCCTCCCGGGTGCCGCTGCCGGCGAAGGCGGACGTCGAGCCCGCCGATCGAGGCGCTCTCGTCGCTCAGCCGGTCGAGCTCGACGGGCATCGGAAACTCGGGCAGCGGCACCGGGAAGAGGGGCGGGTGGATCAGCCGGCCGAGCGCCTCGGCGGGGTCGAAGTCGACCAGCGGCGGACCGGGGGCGTGGATCCGGACCGGCCGCTCGGGCCAGACCCCGGGCAGGAAGGAGAGCCCCACGACGTGGTCCAGGTGGTAGTGGGTGAGGATCACCTCCAGGGCCTCGGCCTCCCCGAGCAGCGCCTCGACGCCCGCTTCGAGGAGCCGCGCCACGCCGGTGCCGGCGTCGAGCAGGATCGCCGCCTCGCCGGTGAGCAGCAGGAACGCCATGGTCTGGCGGCCGTGGCTCGGGATGTACCCGTTGACGCCGAGGGGGACGAG
>DATKCC010000065.1:0-4132 GCA_035513375.1 Thermoanaerobaculia bacterium
ACCCCGAGCGGCGCCTCCGGCCCGGGCAGTTCGTCGGCGTCGAGATCGAGCTCGCGCGGCGGGCGGAGGCGGTGGTCGTGCCGGAGGAGGCGGTCGTCCCCCGGGGCGGCGAGAACTTCGTCTTCGTGGTCGCGGCCGGCAAAGCGGAGCTCCGCCAGGTGACCCTCGGCGAGCGGGCGCCGGGCCGGGTGGAGGTCATCTCGGGGCTCACCGGCGGCGAGCGGGTGGTGGTCGCCGGCCAGCAGAAGATCCAGGACGGCACGGCGGTCGCGGCGAGCCTCCGCCGGGCCGAGGGTGAGCCGACGGAGTCGCTCGACGCCGACGTCCTGCCGGCCGAGCCGGAGGAGGAGGGCTGAGACCGTGTTTCTCTCCGACACCTCGATCCGCCGGCCGGTCCTGACCTCGGTCGTCACCGCCGCCATCCTGCTCGTCGGCTGGATCGGCTACGTCAGCCTCCCGGTCCGCGAGCTCCCGGAGATCGACTTTCCGATCGTCAGCGTCTCAACCCTGCTCCCCGGCGCGAGCCCGGAGGTCGTCGAGACCGAGGTCACCGAGGTCCTCGAGGAGGAGATCAACACGATCGAGGGGCTGAAGACCCTGACCTCGATCTCGGGCGAGCAGGCGAGCCTAATCACCGCCGAGTTCCACCTCGACCGGGACATCGACATCGCCCTCCAGGACGTCCGCGACAAGGTCTCCCGGGTGCGCGGCGAGCTGCCGAGCGATGTCGAGGAGCCGGTCATCGAGAAGCTCGACCCGGAGGCCTGGCCGATTATCTGGGTGCCGGTCTCGAACCCCGCCCTCGACGACACCGACGTCACCGACTTCGCCGACAACGTCCTCAAGGAGGAGATCCAGACCCTGCCCGGGGTGGGCTCGATCATGCTCGGCGGCGAGAAGCGCTTCGCCGTCCGGGTGCGCCTCGACCCGCGCCGGCTCGCCGCCTACGGCCTCTCGGTGGTCGACGTCTCGAGCGCGCTCCGGCGGGAGAACGTCGAGATCCCGTCGGGCCGGATCGAGAGCCGGGAGCGGGAGTTCACGGTCCGGACCCAGGGGGAGCTCCCGACCCCGGAGTCGTTCAACGACCTGATCGTCGCCTGGCGCGGCGGCTCCCCGATCCGCCTGGCCGAGCTGGGCGTCGCCGAGGCCGGGGTCGAGAACGAGCGCACCCTCGCGCGGTTCAACAGCGAGCCGACCGTGGGGCTCGGCGTCATCAAGCAGTCCGACGCCAACACCGTGTCGGTCGCCGACGCCGTCCTGGGCGAGCTCGGGCGGCTGCGCGAGGAGCTCCCGCCCGGCTACACGCTCCAGGTCGCGGTCAACAACGCCGAGTTCATCGAGCGCTCGCTCGAGGAGGTGCGCGAGACGCTGCTCATCGCCTTCGGCCTGGTGGTGCTGGTGGTCTTCGCCTTCCTGCGTTCGGGGCGGGCGACCCTCATCCCGTCGCTCGCGATCCCGGTCTCGGTCGTTGGCACCTTCGCCGCCCTGAACCTGCTCGGCTTCTCGATCAACACCCTGACGCTCCTCGCCCTGACGCTCGCGATCGGCATCGTGGTCGACGACGCCATCGTGGTGCTCGAGAACATCTACCGCCACATGGAGGAGGGGGCCGACCGCCGGACCGCCGCGCGGGAGGGGACGGCCGAGATCGCCTTCGCGGTGATCGCGATCTCGTTCACCCTGGTCATCGTCTTCCTGCCGATCGCCTTCGTCACCGGCGTCGTCGGGCGCCTGTTCCGGGAGTTCGGCATCACGGTCGCGGTCTCGGTCCTGATCTCGGCCTTCGTCGCCCTGACGCTGACGCCGATGCTCTGCTCGCGGTTCCTGCGCCTGGGCCACGGCGGCAACCGGCTGTTCCGGGCGATGGAGGCCGGGCTCGACCGCGTGACCCGGGGCTTCCGGCGGACCTTGGAGTGGACCCTCGGCCGGCGGGCCCTGGTGGTCCTCGGCGCGGTCGTCGCCTTCGCCGCCAGCCTCTGGTTGATGTCCGGGCTGGGGCGGGAGTTCGTGCCGCCCGAGGACCGCGGGAGCTTTCTGATCACGATCTCGGCGCCCGAGGGCTCGACCCTCGAGTACACCGACCGGAACCTTCGCGAGGTCGAGCGCCGGATTCGCGAGATCGAGGAGGTGGACCGCTTCTTCTCGGCGATCGGCCTCGGCTTCGGCGGGCCGGCCAAGGTGAACGAGGGGATCGTCTTCGTGCGCCTGGCTGACGAGCGCGACCGCGACCAGTTCGCGGTCATGGCCGACGTGCGCCGGGCGGTGGCGGACCTGGCCGGGATCGACGCCTTCGTCGTCGCCCCGTCGGCGCTGTCGGGGGGCGGCATCGAGAAGCCCCTCCGGTTCGTGATCCAGAGCCGCGACCTCGACGAGCTCGCCCAGGCCGCGGGGGAGATGGCGACCCGGGCGCGGGCGATGCCGGGGCTCTCCGACGTCGACACCGACCTCGACCTGAACAAGCCGCAGCTCACGGTGACAATCGACAGGAACCGCGCCGCCTCCCTCGGGGTCTCGGTCCAGGAGGTGGCCTCGGCCCTCCAGGTCCTCTTCGGCGGCCAGGACGTGACCAAGTTCAAGCGCGGCAATGAGCGCTACGAGGTCGTCGTCCAGCTCGAGGACCGCTTCCGCGCGACCCCGCGTGACCTCGAGGAGGTCTATATCAGCGGCCGGGAGGGGCAGCTCGTGCAGCTCTCGAACGTGATCCAGGTGGAGGAGGGCGTGGGCCCCTCGCAGATCAACCACTACAACCGGCGCCGCTCGGTGATCCTCGACGCGAACTTGGACGGCATCCCGCTCGGCGAGGGCCTGGCGCAGGTCCGCGAGCTCGCCCGGGAGGTCCTGCCGGCGGGCTTCACCACCGCGGTCGCCGGGCAGAGCGAGGAGTTCGAACAGTCGGCGCGGAGCATGATGCTCTCGTTCCTCCTGGCGGTCGTCGGCATCTATCTCGTCCTCGCCGGGCAGTTCGAGAGCTTCCTCCACCCGTTCACCATCATGCTGGCGCTGCCCTTCGCCCTGGTCGGCGCGGTCGTGGCGCTCGCTCTGTTCGGCATGACCTTGAACATCTACAGCCTGATCGGGGTGATCATGTTGATGGGCCTGGTGGTCAAGAACTCGATCCTGCTGGTCGACTACGCCAACACGCTGCGCGAGCGCGGGGGGGCGATGCGCGAGGCGGTGGTCGAGGCGGCGGTCGTCCGGCTGCGGCCGATCCTCATGACCTCGATCTCGATCGTCTTCGGCGTGCTGCCGATCGCGCTGGCCCTGGGGGCCGGCGCCGAGTCGCGGCGGCCGCTCGGCGTGGCCGTGGTCGGCGGCATGGTGGTCTCGACCGTCCTCACCCTCTACGTGGTGCCGGTCTTCTACACCCTGTTCGACGATGGCCTGCGGCGGCTGGGCGATCGGATGACCCGGCTGCGGGGCGAGTGGCGAGGCGGCGAGGCGCAGGCGGAGGATGAGGCCGAGCCCGCGCGTGGGGAGTCGGCGGCGGCGCGGGAGGCGGCGACGTGAGGCGCCCGGCGGGGATGGCGGCGGCGGTCCTCCTGGCCGCGGCGGCCTGGGTGTCGCTTTCGGGCCGGGGGCTGGCGCAGGAGGGGGCCCGGGAGGGGGCCCTCCCGCTCTCGCTCGAGGGCGCCGTGGCGCGCGCCGTCGAGCGCAACGAGGAGGTGCTGATCGCGCTCGCCGAGGAGGCCCGGACCGCGGGGCTGATCCGCGAGGTCGGCGCGGGCGCCTGGCCGTCGCTCGCCGCGGCCGGCACCTACACCCGCAACCTCGAGCGGCCGGTCTTCTTCTTCAACAGCCCCGAGGGCCTCCAGCGGATCGAGATCGGCAGCGACAACGAGATCGGCCTCTCGGCGACCCTGCGCCAGGCCCTCTACGACCCGGGCCTCGGCCCGGCGGTGCGGGCGGCGCGGCTCGCCCGCGAGCTGGCGGCGGCGGGGACCGAGCGGGCGCGGACGCTGGTCGCTCTCGAGGCCCGGCTGCGGTATTTCGATGCCCTCTTCGCCCGGGAGCTGGTGCGGGTCCGGGAGCAGGCGGTCGAGCAGGCCGAGGCGCGGCTCGCTCAGGTGCGCTCGTTCCGCGACGCGGGGACGGCGGCGGAGTTCGACCTGCTGACCGCCGAGGTCGAGGCCGA
>DATKCC010000066.1:0-4475 GCA_035513375.1 Thermoanaerobaculia bacterium
CCGATCGGTGACCAGGAAGATGTGGAAGCCGTAGTCGGCTTCGACGATCCTGCTCGGCTTCCCGGGCTCGAGCTCGAAGATGACCTCGGCGAAGCCTTCGGGTAGGTCGTCCCGCGCGAGCTCGCCCTGGAGCCCGCCGTAGGGCGCGCTCGGGTCTTCCGAGTACCTGCGCGCCACGTCGGCGAACTCGGCCCCGGCCGCGAGCTCGGCGGCGGCGGCGCTCGCCTGCTCCCGGGTCTCGGTCAGGACCTGGCGCAAGCGCACGCGCTCCGGCAGGTCGAGCTCGTCGGGACGGTCGCGGTAGCGATGGAGGACCTCGGCCTGGTCGGGCTCTTCGATCGGGGCCGCCTCGAGGAGCGCCGAAAGGACTCGGCGGTGGCCCGCCCGCGGCTCGACCAGCCCCCGCTCGATCGCCAGCCGGATCAGCAGCCGCTCGGTCAGGTGCTGGTCGAGGAGCCGGGAGAGAACCGGGCTCTCGAGCGCCGCCGCCGGGCTGTCGGTCTCGGCCTCCACGTAGCGGGCGAAGTCGGCGTAGGAGACCTCCACCCCGCCGACCCAGGCCGCGGCGTCGGGCGAGGGGCCGGGCGCGCCGCAGCCGGCGAGCGCGGCGGTCAGGATCAGCCAGGGGACCAGGCAGCGAGCCCGGCGCGGGGGGCAGAGACGGTTCATCGGGCCTCGATAGAGGTGGCCGGAGGCGGCAAGATGTTTCTCGGTCGACTGGACCACACGCTTCTCCCTCGATCCCTCATGCAGCGAGGGCCCCCAGCGTGCGCCGAGCCGCAGCCAGCATCTCGGCGCCATCGCCGGCCCGGAGCGTGAGGACCCCGGTGGGGCTGAAGCTCGCTCCGGCCTGGTCCGAGACCAGAGCGATCAGCCGCTCGAGGTCGATCGGGGAGTCCTGCCGCAGGCGGATCGTCAGGCTCCGGCCGCGGCCCGAGATCGATTGCACGCGGAGCCCCTCGGCATCGCGTTTGAGCGCCGCCACTTCGAGCAGGGTGTGGATCGCCGCGGGCGGCGGCCCGAAACGGTCGGCGAGCTCGGCCAGGAGCTCGCGGGGGTCGGCATCGGCGGCCGCGAGCTTCTGGTAGAGCTCCATCCGGAGGTTGGCGTCGGTCACGTAGTCCTTGGGGATCGACATCGAGACCGGCAGGTCGATCGCCACCGACGGCCCTTCCTCCTCGGGCGCCTCGCCCTTGAGCTCGCGGACGGCGTCCTCGAGCATCTTCAGGTAGGTCTCGATCCCCACCACCGCGATGTGGCCACTCTGCTCGGCGCCGAGGAGGTTCCCGGCGCCGCGGATCTCGAGATCCCGGGCGGCGATCCGGAAGCCGGCCCCGAGGTCGGTGAACTCCTGGATCGCCGCCAGGCGCTTTCTCGCCGCCTCCGACTCGACCCGGTCGCCGGGGGTCAGGAGGTAGCAGTAGGCGAGCTGGCTGGAGCGCCCCACCCGCCCCCTGAGTTGGTAGAGCTGGGCGAGGCCGAAGCGGTCCGCCCGGTGGATGATCATGGTGTTGACGTTCGGGATGTCGATGCCGTTCTCGATGATCGTGGTCGCGAGCAGGAGGTCGTACTCGCCGCGGGTGAAGGCGTGCATCCGCCGGGAGAGCTCCCGCTCGTCCATCTGGCCGTGGCCGACGGTGATCCGGACCGCGGGGACCAGCGCCTGGAGGAAGACCTGGATCTCCTCGATCGACTCGACCCGGTTGTGAACGTAGTAGACCTGGCCGCCGCGCTCGATCTCGTACTCGATCGCCTCGCGGACGACCTCCGGCGAGTAGCGGACGACCGCGGTCTCGACCGCCATCCGGTCCTTGGGCGGGGTCTCGATCACCGACAGGTCGCGGACGCCGGCGAGCGAGAGCTGGAGGGTCCGAGGCACCGGCGTCGCCGACATGGCGAGGACGTGGACGCTCTTCTTGAGCTGCTTGAGGCGCTCTTTCTGGCCGACCCCGAAGCGCTGCTCCTCGTCGACGATCACCAGGCCGAGCTTGGGGATCTCGATGTCGCGGGAGAGCAGCCGGTGGGTGCCCACCAGGACGTCGACCTTGCCCTCCGCCAGGCGCTTCTTGACCTCCCGGACCTCGGCCGGGCTCCTGAAGCGGGAGATCATCTCGACGCTGACGGGAAAGTCTTCGAAGCGGTCGCGGAAGGTCTCGAGGTGCTGGTCGGCGAGGATCGTCGTCGGCGCCAGCACCGCCACCTGGTGGCCGCCGTCCACCACCTTGAAGGCGGCGCGCATGGCGACCTCGGTCTTGCCGTAGCCGACATCGCCGCAGAGCAACCGATCCATGGGTCGGGTCTGCTCGAGGTCCGCCTTGAGCGCCGCGATCGCCTCGAGCTGGTCCGGGGTCTCTTCGTAGGGGAAGGCGGCCTCGAACTGGCGTATCAAGTCCGAGTCCTCGGCCATCGCCGGAGCGCGCGCCAGCTGGCGCTCGGCGTAGAGCTTCAGCAGCTCGTCGGCCATGTCCCGCAGGCTCTTGCGGACCCGGGCCTTGGTCCGGTTCCAGGAAGTGCCGCCGAGCCGGTCGAGGCGCGGCGCAACACCCTCGATGCCGCTGAACTTCTGGACTTGGTCGAGGCGCGACAGGGGCAGGAGGAGCCGCTGGCCCGAGGCGTAGGCGATCTCCATCACTTCGACCGCGCCCTCGCCGCCGTGGGCCTCGCCGGCGACGGTCCCGGGCAGCGCTGTCCTGGGCGACCGCCCGGGGCCTGCCGGGGAGCCGGCGGCGTCGGAGGCGACGCTCCGGAGGGCCACGAACTGCCCGATCCCGTGGTCGGCGTGGACCACGAAGTCCCCCACCCGGAGGTCCCGGAGGCCGGTGACGAAGGGGCCGTAACGCGGCCGCCGTGCCGGCCGCCGGACCGGCGCCGCCCGGGGCAGGAGCTGGTTCTCGCCGTAGACCGCGAGCTTCGCGGCCGGCAGCCGGAACCCCCGTTCGAGCTCGCCGGCGACGAGCTCCACCCCCCCCCAACCGAGCTCGACCTCGCGGCCCTCCAGGAGCTCGGCCAAGGCCTGGCGCCGGTCCGGGTCGACCAGGACGACCGACCGCTCGCCCCGGGAGCGGTTCGCGGCGACCTCCTGCGGAAACCGAGGGAGCTGGCCGTGGAAGACGTCGGTCGTCGTGGCGGCGAAGTCGATCGCTCCGGTAGCGGCGGCCCGGAGAGGGCGGGCTCCCGCCTCCTCCCGACCGTAGACCAGGTCGCGGAGGCGGACCTGGGCCCCGACGAGGACCGCGGTCACCTCCTCGGGCGGGTGCTCCAGGGCCTCGGGGGGCACCGCCAGACGGCCGCCTTCGAGCCGGGCCTGGAAGTCGGCGTCCAGGCGCTCGGCGTAGTGCTCGGTCTCGGCGGCCAGCGCGAGCGGGTCGACCGCCACGGTCAGCGCGCCCGGCAGGAAGTCGGGGAGGGCCGCGGTCTCCTCGGCGAGCAGCGCCAGGTAGTTCTCCCAGCCCGGGGCCTCGCCGCCCTCGCGGAGCCGGTCGAGGAGCCGGCCCACCTCGGGGTCGAGCCGGAGCCTCGGCGCGCTCCCCTCCCCCGGCCCTTCGGGTAGGAACCGGACGAGCAGCTCGGCGAGGCGCCGGGCCTCCCCTACGCCCCCCGGGTAGAGGAGGAGCGGGAGGAGCCGGACCGAGTCCACCCGCTCCTCCGAGCGCTGCGAGACCGGATCGAACCGGCGCAGCGTGTCGACCGTGTCGCCGAAGAGCTCGATGCGGACCGGCACCTCGGCCGCGCCGGTCAACCCCCGGCCGGCGGCGCCGCCGGCCGGGTAGACGTCCAGGATTCCGCCCCGGACCGCGAAGTCCCCGACCTCGGAGACCAAGTCGGTCCGGCGGTACCCCCAACGCAGCAGGTGCTCGGCGAGGGCCTCGAGAGAGTGATCCTCACCCGGGTTGACCTCGACCACCGCTTCGAGGAACGCCTCGCGGGTCGGCAGTCGCCGGAAGAGCGCCCGCGGTGTGGTGACCACGGTCGCCGCCCGGCCCCTGAGCACCCGGTCGAGGGCGACCACCTCCTGGGCGCGAACGCTGAGCGAGGCGGCCGCTTCCTGGTAGGGGGTGAGCGACGGCGAGGGAAAGAAGACCGCCTCGGCGCCTGATGGGTTGCCGGCGCCGGCAAGGGCGGCCTCTCTACTCTCAGTATGGGCGGCTAGCGCCGCGCCTTGGAGCCAGGCCAGGGCGTCGGCCTCCCGCGGCACCACCGCGAGGACCGGACGGGAGAGCTCGGCGGCGAGCTCCCCCACCACCCAGGCGGCCGCCGGCACCGGCAGGCGCACCACGTCCCCCAGCTCCGCGCGGAGCCGCCCGAACGGCGCACTCATGCGCAGCGTGCGGGAGGCGTCCTCCCAGACGCGACGGTCCATACCTCAGTTGGAACAGGCGCGAGCGACCCACCCTTCCCTCGCTCGCGCCCGAGCCCCATAGGGTGGGCCTCGGCCCACCGAAGCTTCGTCGAAACCTCCGCGATCGCCTCGGCCT
>DATKCC010000067.1:0-2282 GCA_035513375.1 Thermoanaerobaculia bacterium
GGCGGCAGCGTTCTCATCCGCGAGGACGGCTCCGGCAGCATCCGGGTCGAGGACGTCCGCGGCGACTTCACTGTCGAGCGTGACGGCTCGGGCGGCATCAGCTTCGAGAACGTCGCCGGGCGGGTGTCGATCCCGGACTGAGCACGCTCCATCGAGCTCGGTGCGGCAAGCCGCACGAGCACACCTCAATCGAGCAGGGCGCGGGCGATCACCAGGTGCTGGATCTCGGTCGTCCCCTCGTAGATTCGCAGGGCTCGGACCGCGCGGTAGAGCCGCTCGACCGGGTGGTCGGCCAGGACGCCGCGACCCCCGAGCACCTGGAGCGCGCCGTCGACGATCCGTTGCGCCGCCTCGGTCGCGAAGGCCTTGGCCATCGCCGACTCAGTCGTGACCCGGTCCGCGCCGCGATCGGCCAGGGCCGCCGCCCGGTAGGTGAGGAGCCGGGCCGCCGCGAGCTCGGTCGCCATCACGGCGAGCTTCGCCTGCACGAGCTGGAAATCCCCCAGCCGCGACCCGAACTGACGCCGCCGCCGGGCGTGGGCCAGGGCCTCCTCGAGCGCTCGCGCCGCCATGCCGCAGGCGGCCGCGGCGACCGTCGCGCGCAGCCGGTCGAGGGTCCGCAAGCCGAGCTTCAGCCCCTCTCCCTCGGCGCCCAGGCGCGCGGTCGCCGGCACCCGGCAATCCTCGAATGCGAGCTCCCCCAGCGGGTGCGGGGCGGAGAGCACCTGGGGCCCGGCGAAGCGGAGCCCGGCCGTGCCGGCCTCGACCACGAAACAGGAGAGCCCGCGGCGGCCGGCCGCCCGGTCGGTCGACGCGAAGGCGACGTAGAAGTCCGCGATCCCGGCGTTCGAGATCAGCCATTTCCTGCCGGAGATCCGGTAGCCGGAGCCGTCCCGCTCCGCCACGGTTGCGATCGCGCCGACGTCCGATCCCGCCTCGGGCTCGGTCATGGCGAAGGCGGCCATGAGCTCGCCGGTGGCGACCCCCGGGAGGTAGCGCCGCCGTTGGTCCGGGTCTCCGGCGAGCGAGATCGGGAGCGAGCCCAGGCACTGGAGGGCGAAGACGGCGTCGGCCAGGGGCGAGGCGGCGGCCAGCGCCTCGCGCACCAGGCAACAGGCCCGGGAGTCGGGCCCTGCGGGCGCGCCGCCGTCGGCCTCCGCCACAGCGTGGCGCACCCACCCGGCCGCGCCGAGAAGCGCCAGGAGCCGCCGCGCCTCGACCCGCGCCGCACCATCGTCCAGGGGCTGCGGCAGCGGCGCGAGCTCCCGCTCGGCGAAGGCCCCGGCCTCCCGCGCGAGCTCGAGGTGCCGGGGCTCGAGGAAGGCGCGGACGGTCTCGGTCTCGGGCATCGGCCGGATCACTCGAAGCGTGGCGGGCGCTTGGCCACGAAAGCCCGGTGCGCCTCCTGGAAGTTGGGGTCGAGCATGCACGCGGCCTGGATCTCGACCTCGGCGGCGAGCGCCGATTCGAGATCGAGGGCCGCCTCCCGCAGGACCATCTTCTTGGTCACCTCGAGCCCGAACGAAGGGCCGGCCGCGAGGCGCTCGGCGAAGGCCCGGGCCTCGGCCTGGAGCTCGGCCGGCGCCACCACCCGGTTGTAGAGGCCGATGCGGTGGGCCTCCCGGGCGTCGATGAAGGCGCCGGTCATCAGCAGCTCCATCGCCCGCCCCAGCCCGACCTGGCGCGGCAGCAGCCACGAGGCCCCCATGTCCGCGCCCGAGAGCCCGACCCGGGTGAACAGGAAGGCGATCTTCGCCTCCTCGGAGGCGATCCGCACGTCGCAGGCGCTGGCGATCACCGCGCCGGCGCCGGCGACCGTGCCGTTGAGCGCCCCGACGATCGGCCGCCGGCAGCGGAGCATGGCGAGGATCAGGGCGCCCGTCCTGCGGGTGAAGTCGAGGAGCCCCTGGTAGCCGCGCTCGAGGAGCGGGCCGATGATGTCCTCGACGTCGCCGCCGGAGCAGAAGGCGCGGCCGGCGCCGGTCAGGACGACCGCCCGCACCCCCGGCTCGTTGTCCAGCCGCTCGAAGGTCTCCCGCAGCTCGTCGTAGACCTCGAAGGTGAGGGCGTTCAGCCGCTCGGGCCGGTTGAGGGTGAGGGTCGCCACCCCGGTTCCGGGGTCCTGGTCGTAGCGGAAGCTCCGCGGCTGGTTCAGCTCCTCACCCCCCTCCCGGTAGCATCGCGATCGCCTGGATCTCGACCTTGGCCTCCGGCTCGAGGAGGCCCGCGACCTCGACCAGCGCCATCGCCGGGTAGTGGCGGCCCATCAGCCGCCGGTAGGC
>DATKCC010000068.1:0-6052 GCA_035513375.1 Thermoanaerobaculia bacterium
CCTGACCCCGCCGCCAGCCCTCTCCACTGGCACCTACCGGGCGAGGAGGAGATCCTGGCCAGCCGCGAGGGCAAGCCGATCCTCTATTTCTTCACCGCCGATTGGTGTGCTCCCTGCCACGTGTTGAAGCGCACCCTGTTCGCCGACCCCGAGAAGGCCTCGTCGATCGCCGAGCGGTTCGTGGCGGTCGAGGTCCAGGACACCCGGGTGGAGAAGGGGGAGAACCTCCCGGAAGTCGACGAGGTGATGGAGCGCTACCAGGTGATGACCCTGCCAACCATGGTCGTCGCCCTACCCGACGGTCGGGAGGTCGGCCAGCACCGCGGCTACTCCGGCGAGGAGCGGGCGTGGCGATGGCTCAACCAGCAGGCGACCACGGCGCAGACGCAGCTCCGCCAACCCTAGCCTGTGGCCGAGGTGGGCAGGGCGTCAGGCGCCGCCCGCCTGGCCGAGGAGCTCCTCCTCCCGCCACGCCGCGCCGCCCCCGGCGTAGTGCTCCCGCTTCCAGATCGGCACCTCCCGTTTGAGGCGCTCGAGCATCCCGCGGCTGGCTTCGTAGGCCGCTGCCCGGTGCGGTGAGGCGGCAGCGATCGCGACGCTCGCCTCCCCGGCCGGCACCTCCCCGAGCCGGTGAACGACGGCCAAGGCGAGCCCGTTGTTGGCGGCCTCGATCTCGGTGACGATCCGGAGCAGCCGCTCCTCGGCCATCGGCCGGTAGGCGGAGTAGGTCAGCCGCTCGACCGCACGCCGGCGCCCCGGTCCCGCTGCGCGCTCCCGATCCCGAACCGTTCCCAGGAACAGCAGGACCGCGCCGCGGCCGGGGGCCGAGACCGCCGCGATCACGCTGGCGACGTCGATCGCCCCGTCGGTGAGCAGGGCCCGGAGCCTTGCCGGAGGCGCCGCGGGGATCGCACCGCCGACGGCCCCGGCGGAGCCGGCCGCCCCGGCCGGTCTCCCGCCGGGCAGCCCTCCCGAGACCGGCGGCAGCAGCGCGATCTCGACCCCGTCGGCGAGCACCGTCTCCGGCCTCGCGATCTCCCCGTCCACCGCCACCGCCAGCCGGGCCCACAGCGGCCCCAGCGCCGGATACCGCCGCTCGAGCTCGGCCCGGAGCCACGCCACGTCCGCCCCGTCGGGAAGCTCGATCTCGGTTTCGGCGGCCCCCAGGGCGTCCGAAGCCGAGGCGAAGGCGAGGAGGCGGACTCTCATGGCGGGGATGGTAACGGACATCGGCACTGGATCCTGCGCCCCGTATAATTCCGCCCCCATGCCGGCCATCGAGAGCAAGCTCCGCAAGGACGACGCCTTTCGGCGCCGGGACGAGCACTGGCGCCGGGAGGCCGAGCGGCTGCGGGAGGAGGAGGCGGAGATCGCCCTCGGGGGCGGCGAGCGGGCGCGCGAGCGCCACCACGAGCGGGGCAAGCTCCTCGCGCGGGAGCGGGTCGAGGCGCTGGTCGACGAAGGGAGCCCGTTTCTCGAGCTCGGCCTCTGGGCCGGCCACGGCATGTACGAGGAATGGGGCGGTGCGCCGGCGGCCGGGGTGGTGGCCGGGATCGGCACCGTCCACGGACGCGACCTAGTCGTGGTCGCGAACGACGCCACCGTCAAGGCCGGCGCCTGGTTCCCGGCGACGGTCAAGAAGATCCTCCGGGCCCAGGAGATCGCCCTCGAGAACCGCCTCCCGGTCGTCTATCTGGTCGACTCGGCGGGCGTCTTCCTCCCCCTCCAGGAAGAGATCTTCCCGGACAGGGAGCACTTCGGCCGGGTCTTCTACAACAACGCCCGCCTGTCGGCCGAGGGCGTCTTCCAGATGGCGGCGATCATGGGCTCGTGCGTGGCCGGCGGGGCGTACCTGCCGATCATGAGCGATGAGAGCCACATCGTCGAGGGGACGGGCTCGATCTTCCTCGCCGGCCCCCACCTCGTGCGGGCGGCGATCGGCGAGGTGGCGGAGGAGGAGGACCTGGGCGGCGCGGTCGTCCAGACCGACGTCTCGGGCGTGGTCGATCACCGCCACCCGGACGACGCTTCGTGTCTCGCCAAGATCCGCGCCCAGCTCGCTCAGCTCGCCGAACCCGAGCGCGCCCCATTCGCCCGGCGCGAGCCGGCGCCGCCGCTCTTCCCGGAGGACGAGCTCTACGGCGTCCTCCCGATCTCCCGCGCCAAGCCCTACGACACCCGCGAGGTGCTCGCGCGGCTCCTCGACGGCTCCGAGCTCGAGGAGTACAAGGCGACCTTCGGCCAGGCGCTCCTCTGCGGCACCGGTTGGATCGGCGGCTGGGCGGTCGGGGTGGTCGCCAACCAGCGGGCGGTCGTCCAGAGGAAGACCGGCCGTGGCCCCCAGGCCAGGGAGCTCCAGATCGGCGGTGTCATCTACTCGGACTCGGCCGACAAGGGAGCCCGGTTCGTCGAGCTCTGCAACCAGAAGAAGATCCCGCTCCTGTTCCTGCAGGACGTGACCGGCTTCATGGTGGGGACCCGGGCGGAGCAGGGCGGCATCATCAAGGACGGGGCCAAGATGGTGAACGCGGTAGCGAACTCGGTGGTGCCGAAGATCACCCTGTTCACCGGCAACTCCTTCGGCGCCGGCAACTACGCGATGGCCGGCAGGGCCTACGGATCGCGCTTCTTCTGGGGCTGGCCGTCGGCGAGGATCGCGGTCATGGGCGGCGAGCAGGCATCGCAGACCCTGCTCGCGATCCAGCTCCGCAACCGCGACGACGTGTCAGAGGACGAGAAGCGGGACCGTCTCGCCGACATCCAGGCCCGCTACGAAGCGACCGAGGATCCCCGCTACGCCGCCGCCCGCCTCTGGCTCGACGGCCTCATCGACCCTGCCCGGACCCGAGAGGTCCTCACCCGCTCCCTGGCCGCGGCGGCGATGAACCCCCACCTACCGGAGTTCAAGACCGGGGTGCTCCAGACCTAGCAACCCGTGGTGGAAGTCCGTGTGGCCGGCGATCGCGGGCCGCAGAGCGCGGCGTTTTCGCTGCTCGACCCCCGTGCTAACCTCCCCGCGACCATGGGCTTGAAGACCGTCCGCATCGGCAACGGCCAGGGGTTCTGGGGGGACAGCGTGGACGCCCCGGTGGAGCTCCTGCGGGGAGGGCCGATCGACTACATCGGCATGGACTACCTGGCCGAGGTGACCCTGTCGATCATGATGCGGCAGAAGCTCAAGGACCCCCGGCTCGGCTTCGCCACCGACTTCATCGACTTCGTCCGGCGGGTGCTCCCGGAGCTCAAAGAGCGGGGTGTCCGGGTGCTGACCAACGCCGGAGGATTGAATCCCCGGGGCTGTCGGGAGCGGATATTCGAGGTCGCCCGGGAGCTCGGGGTCCCGGGGGTGCGGGTGGGGGTGGTCGAGGGGGACGACGTGCTGCCGCGCCTGACGGAGCTGGTCGCGGCCGGGCACCCGCTCGCCAACATGGACACCGGCGAGCCGATCGCGCCCCTGCTCGACAAGTTCACCAGCGCCAACGCCTACCTGGGCGCCCGGCCGGTGGTTGAGGCGCTCGAGAAGGGCGCCCTGATCGTCCTCTGCGGCCGCGTCACCGACACCGCCCTGGCCCTCGCGCCGGCGATCCACGAGTTCGGCTGGGGCGCCGAGGACTGGGATCGCCTGGCCGCCGGCACGATCGCCGGCCACATCATCGAGTGCGGCCCGCAGGCGACCGGCGGCAACTTCTCGCGTTGGTGGGAGGTGCCCGACCTCTGGAACGTCGGCTATCCGATCGTCGAGATGGGAGCGAGCGGGGAGTTCGTGGTCACCAAACATCAGGGGACTGGCGGCATGGTGACGGTCGATACGGTCGCCGAGCAGCTCCTCTACGAGATGGCGGACCCGGGCGAGTACATCACCCCGGATGTGGTCGCGGACTTCACCACCATCCGGCTCGCCGAGGACGGGGAGGACCGGGTCCGGGTCCGCGGCATCCGCGGCCGGCCGAACACGCCCTTCCTCAAGGTCTCGGCCTCCTACCTCGCCGGCTACAAGACCTCCGGCCAGCTCACTCTCTCGGGGCCGCGGGCGGTCGAGAAGGCACGGCTCGCCGCCGAGACGGTCTGGAAGCGCCTGGAGCGGGCCGGCGTCCGCTTCGGCGAGGACTCACGGGAGGTGGAGCTGCTGGGGCAGGGCGCGGTCCTCCCCGGGATCTGGCAGGCGCAGCCGGAGCCGCCCGAAGTGGTCCTCCGCATGGCGGTCCGCGACCCGGACCGGGTCAAGGTGGAGCGCTTCGGCAAGGAGATCGCGCCGCTCGTCACCGCTGGCCCGCCGGGGGTGACCGGGTTCGCCGGTGGGCGGCCGAAGCCCCAGGAGGTCGTGGCCTACTGGCCGGCGCTGCTCGCCCGCGAGGAGGTGGAGGGCCGGCTCGAGGTGACGGTCGAGGAGGCATGACGAGCGAGACCCGCTGGCGGGCGGTGCTCTTCGCCACCCTGGCGCCGGTGCTGCTCCTCGCCTTCGGCGCGAGCGCCCTCGCCAACCGCCTCGTCTTCGCCGGCTGGGGGCTCGCGGCGGCAGCGGTGCTGGTGCCGGTGCTGCGGCGGAGCTTCGAGCTCTGGCTCGGACGGCCCGGCGGCGGCGCCCGGACCTGGGCGGCGGCGGCCTTCACGCTGGCCCCGGCCCTGGCCCTGTTCGCCTGGCTTGCCGGGCGTCACCAAGAAGTTCTCGACCTGGGTGCGCGGGCGGTCCTCTCGGGGTTGTACACGCCGGCCGCGACCGCGCCCCAGACCTGGTGGCTTCTGGCGGGCGCGCTCGCCGCGGCGGGTGCCGGTTCCAGGCTGGCGGCGCAGCGGGCCCGCAGGTCAGGTAGAGATGCCTGAGCTGGCCTCGTTGGGAAAGGAGAGCTATCAGTGGCGAAAGTACGTCTCATGACCATCGCTCACGCCCGGAGCGGCGACAAGGGCGACGCCTCGAACGTCGGGCTGATCGCCGGCAGCCAGGAGCTCTACGAGGTGATCCGCCGCGAGGTCACTCCCGAGCGGGTGAAGCTCCACTTCGCCGAGGTCTGCCGCGGCCGGGTCGAACGCTTCGAGGTGCCGAACCTCCTGGCCCTGAACTTCATCCTCCATGACTCGCTCGGCGGCGGCGGCACCGAGAGCTTGAAGACCGACGCCCAGGGCAAGACCCACGCCCAGGGCCTTCTGATGATGGCGGTCGAGGTACCGGACGAGCTGGCGCCGGGGCCCGGGAGCGGCCGTGGCTGACGGCGGCCCCCCGGGCCGGAACGCGCGCGAGATCGAAGCCGAGGGCTGGGCGACGCTGCGGGTCGAGCGCCAGGGTGAGCGGCGGGACCTCCTTCGCGTCACGCTCGACAACCCGGAGAAAGCCAACGCCCTGTCGCCGGCGATGCTCCGGGAGCTCACGGCCCTCTACCGGCGGCCGCTCCTGGGCGAGGGCGTCCGGGCGGTGCTCCTCTCGGGTGCCGGCAAGCACTTCTCGGCCGGCGCCGACCTCGCCCACCTGCGCGCGCTCCAGGACGCCCGCTACGAGGAGCACCGCCTGGACTCCGAGCGCCTGCGCGGGCTGTTCGAGGCGGTGCTCCGCCAGGAGGCGCTGACCGTCGCCCTGGTTCACGGCTCGTGCGTCGCCGGCGGCTGTGGGCTCGCCACTGCCCACGACTTCGTCGTCGCCGCCGAGGACGCCCGCTTCCTCTACAGCGAGGTTCGGATCGGGTTCGTCGCTGCCCTGGTAGCAACCTTTCTGCCGCTCCGGGTCGCGGGCCGGGATCTGCGCGAGCTGCTGCTCAACCCGGAGCTCGTACCGGCCGAGCGGGCGCTCGAGATCGGCCTGGTCAACCGGGTGGTACCGCGGGAGGAGCTGGAGGCGGCGGGCCGGGCGCTGGCGGAGGAGGTCCTCGAGCGGGCGAGCGCGCAGTCGATCGCGCTCACCAAGCGGCTCCTCCTCGAGGTCCTTGGGCGCCCGCTGGAAGAGGCACTGGAACGGGCCGCCAACATCAACGCCGCCGCCCGCGGGACCGACGACTGCAAGCGAGGGGTCGCCTACTTCCTGGAGCACAAGAAGCCGCCGAGCTGGCGGTAAGGGCGGCGGCCG
>DATKCC010000069.1:0-3790 GCA_035513375.1 Thermoanaerobaculia bacterium
GGTGCTCAAGGCGATGCGCCGCGGCGGACGCCGGGAGCGCTACCTGCGGCTGCTCGATCGCGCCCGGGAGCTGGTGCCGGGCATCGCGCTGCGGTCGACCTTCATCGTCGGCTTTCCCGGCGAGACCGAGGAGCGCTTCGACGACCTCCTCGCCTTCGTCGACGAGGCTCGCTTCGACCACCTGGGCGCCTTCGTCTTCAGCCCCGAGCCGGGCACCCCGGCGGCGGAGCTGCCGGGCCGGGTGCCGCGGGCGGTCGCCCGCCGTCGGCACCGGCGGCTGCTCGAGCTCCAGCGGCCGATCGCGCTCGAGAGCCGGCGCCGACTCGAGGGACGGCGGCTCACCGTGCTGGTCGAGGGGCCTCACCCGGAGACCGAGCACCTCCTCCAGGGTCGCCACCAGGGCCAGGCGCCGGAGATCGACGGCCGGGTGTTGATCAACGACGGCATGGCGCCGGCTGGGACCCTGGCCGAGGTCGAGATCACCCGCGCCTACGCCGACGACCTGGTCGGCCGGGTCGTGGGGCCGGCCGGTCTTCCCGGAGTGGTGGCGGCCGGGGCCCGGGATGGGGCAGCCGGCGCCTTCGCCTGAGCCCGCAGCGCCCGCCGAGAAGAAGAAGCCGCCGGTCATGCAGGTCACCCACGACGCCTACCGCGGCGCCGACCTCCCTCGAGGAGGCGTCGCCACCATCGGCAACTTCGACGGCATCCATCGCGGCCAGCGGGCGATCATCGAGCGCGTGGTCGAGCGCGCTGCCGCGCTCGGTCGCCCCGGCCTGGTGTTGACCTTCGAGCCCCATCCGCTGGCCGTGCTCCGACCCGGCGAGCCGCCGCCCGCGCGCCTGACGACCCCCGATGAGAGGCGGCGTCTGCTCGAGGAGGCGGGCGTCGAGCACCTCCTGGTCATCCGCTTCGACGAGGAGCTCTCGGCCACGCCGGCAGAGGAGTTCGTGCGGAAGTTCCTCGCCGGCAGGCTGGCGATCGCCGAGCTCCACGTCGGTCCCGGCTTCACCTTCGGCTTTCGGCGCGAGGGGGACCTCGACCTCCTCGGGCGGCTCGGGGGAGAGCTCGGCTTCGTGGCCGGAGCGGTCCCCGAGGTCACCTACCGGAGTGAGCGGATCTCGTCGACCCGCATCCGGCGGGCGGTCGCCGAGGGGCGGGTGGAGGACGCCAATGAGATGCTCGGACGGGTCTACTCCCTCTCCGGCACGGTCGCCCGCGGCGACCGCATGGGCGTGCGGCTCGGCTGGCCGACCATCAACCTCACCCTCGAGTCGGAGCTCATCCCGGCCGACGGCGTCTACGCCGGCCGGGTATTCTTTCCCGCCTTCCCGGCGACCTTCGTCTGCGCGACCAACATCGGCACGCGGCCGACCGTCTACGAGAACTACCAACGGGTGGTCGAGAGCCACATCCTCGACTTCGCCACCGACGTCTACGGCGAGCGGGTCGAGGTCCGCTTCCACAAGCGCCTGCGGGAGGAGCGACTCTTCCCGACGGTGATGGACCTCTCGGCGCAGATCGCCCGCGACGTCGAGGCGACCCGGGAATACTTCGCGGCGCGACGCCACTTGGAAGAGCTGGCGACGCCGGGGGACGGCTAGCCTCCAACCTTTCCCACCCCTCCTCTCTCATCCAAGGAGATCGTCGAACATGGCGAGCGACAAGATCATCAACGTGACCTCCGAGAACTTCGAGTCGGATGTCCTGAAGTCGGACAAGCCGGTCCTGGTGGACTTCTGGGCCGAGTGGTGCGGGCCGTGCCGGATGGTCGCTCCCACCCTGGACGAGATCGCGGACGAAAACGAGGCCGTCCGGATCGCCAAGGTCAACATCGACGACCAGCAGGACCTGGCCTACCGTTACCAGGTCTCGAGCATTCCGACCTTCATCCTGTTCAAGGACGGCCAGGTCGCCGACCGCATGATGGGCGCCATGCCCAAAGCCTCCTTCCAGGGGTTCATCGAGCGCAACACCTCCGCGGCCTGAGCCCGCGGATGCGCGGGGTCCTGGACTCGCACGCCCGCGAGGTACTGAGCCGGGAGCTGGCCGACCGGGGCTGCGAGGCCCTGCTCGTCGTCGGCGCCTCCGGTCGCGACCCGGATCTCGCTCCGTTCGTCGGCCCGGCCCACCTGAGCCGGGCCTTCCTGCTTCTGCCCCGGCCCTCCGGTGGCTCTGATACGGGCCGCGGCCCCCTTCTCGGCTACCTGACCGCGATGGAGCGAGACGAGGCCGCAAAGCCCGGGTACGAGCTGCTGACGCCGGCCGCGCTCGAGGTCGAGCGCCTGCTCCGAGAGCGACCCGAGACGGCGAGCTTCTGGGGCGCGCTGCTGGCCCGGGCGCTCGAGCTCGCCGGGGTGCCCCACGGGCGCCTCGCCCTGGCCGGCCACCTGGGCGCCGGCCACGCCGTAGCCTTCGCGGGCGCCCTGGCGGGGGCCGGCTGGAGCCTGGTAGATGGCCACGAGGTGGTCCTGCTCCTCCGGAAGCGCAAGCGCGCCGGCGAGGTGGCGTCGATCCGAGAGGCGGCGCGAGGGGCGGCGGCGGCGATGCGGCGGGTGGCCGAAGTGTTGGCCGCGGCCGAACCGGAGGTGGGGAAGGGCGCGGCGACGCCAGGCGCGTTCGAGCTCGGGAGACAGTTGCGATCGAGGGGCGAGCCGCTGACCGTCGCCCACCTACGGCGGGAGGTCTTTCGAGTGATCGCCGACCACGGCCTGGAGCAACCCGAGGACAACATCATCGCCCCAGCCGAGGAGGGTGCGGCGCCGCATTCGATGGGCACCGACTCCCGGGTGCTCCGCGCCGGCGAGTCCCTGATCGTGGATCTCTTCCCTCGGGGCCGCCTGTTCGCCGACTGCACCCGCACCTTCTGCGTCGGCGAGCCGCCCGAGCCCCTCGCGGCGGCCCACGCGGCGGTCGAGCGGGCCCTCGCGATCGCCCGCGCCGGAGCCCGCCCCGGGGTCCGCGGCTTCGCCCTCCAGGAGGCGGTCTGCCGCCACTTCCAGGACCTCGGCCACGCGACCCCGGTGAGCCATCCCGGCACCGTGACCGGCTACGTCCACAACCTGGGCCACGGCGTCGGCCACGAGCTCCACGAATACCCGAGCTTCCGCAAGGAGGCCGGGGCCGAGGGAGTCCTCGGCGAGGGCGACGTGATCGCCGTCGAGCCGGGCCTCTATGACCCCGAGGCCGGCTGGGGCGTCCGCCTCGAAGACCTGGTTGTCCTCGGCGAGGACGGGATCGCCGAGGACCTCACCCCGCTTCCCTACGAGCTCGACCCTCGTGCCTGGCGCGGGTAGCGGGCCTCCGGTAGGTAAGGGTGTACCGTAAACTGAGCGCCATGGGGGAGCCGCTCCTGCCCCGCACGGGGGCCGACCTCGAGCTCAACCTGCACGCGGCGCGCCTGTTCGAGGAGCTTGCGCGGCTGCTGGAGGAGCAGGGGGCCAACCCTTTCCGGATCGGAGCCTACCGGCGGGCCGCCGAAACCCTCCGCCACCTCGACCGCTCGGTTGGCGAGATCCTGAACTCGGAAGGGGTCGAGGGGCTGGAGGCCCTGCCGACGATCGGCGAGCGCCTCGCCCGCCAGCTCCGGCTGATCGCCGAGACCGGCCGGCTGCCGCTGCTCGAGCGGCTCCGGGGCGAGTCCGATCCGGTCGGGCTCCTGGCATCGGTCCCCGGCATCGGTCCGATCCTCGCCGAGCGCCTCCACCACGAGCTCGACCTCCACACGCTGGAGGACCTCGAGGCCGCCGCCCACAGCGGCCGGCTGCGGCAGGTCCCGGGGTTCGGCGACCGG
>DATKCC010000070.1:0-9046 GCA_035513375.1 Thermoanaerobaculia bacterium
CTGGGGAGGGGCTTGCTGCTTCTTGCGGTAGCTGTTGATGAAGGTATTCTTCATGATCTTGAACAGCCACGCCTTGAAGTTCGTGCCCTCCTCGAACTTGTCGTAGTACTTGTAGGCCTTGAGGTAGGCTTCCTGGACGAGATCCTCCGCGTCCTCGGCGTTCCGCGTCATCCGGTACGCCGTGTTGTAGAGGGCATCCAGGAACGGCAGCGCCGCCGCCTCGAAGTCCCAACCCTTCTTGTGGTGGTTGTCGCTAGCCATGCTTCGCTCCCATACTACCTCGATAGCCGTCACTCCTTAGTACGCACGAGCGGTGCCAACCGTTCACTCTCGGGAAGGCCTCGCCGGAGGCGGGAAGAGGTCCTCGGGGCCTCGGCGGCTCCGTCCCCGGCCGAGGACGGCGGGTGGGGCGGGGAAAGCCCCGGCCCGCCGGGGCGGACCGGGGCGAAGGCCGATCAGAGCTCGTAGACGAAGAACGCGATCAGCAGGGCGTAGATCACCAGCGACTCGATCAGGGCGAGGCCGATGATCAGGGTCGTCCGGATGTTGCCGGCCGCGCCAGGATTGCGCGCCATCCCCGAAACAGCGGCCGAAGTGGCCTTGCCCTGGCCGAGGGCGCCGCCCAGGGCGGCGGTGCCGATGGCGAAAGCGGCGGCCAGCGCGCCCACCGCGATCCCGCCCTCCCCGGGGCCGGTCGCGGCCTCCTCCTGCGCGAAGGCCGGCGCCGTCGCCAGCACCAACATCATCAGCAAGAGGCAAACGCTCTTGAGCTTGCTCATGGTGCAACTCTCCTTTGGTTCGATGGCCACACCTCGCGGTCTCCGCCGTGGACCCCGGAAGAGAAGGGGGGGTCAGTGCTCCGAGGCCTCGGCTCCCGCGATGTAGACCATCGTTAGCATGATGAAGACGAACGCTTGCAGCAAGGCGGCGAACAGCCCGAGGAGCATCACCGGGATCGGCAGAATGATCGGCGCGATGCCGAAGAATTCCCCCGAGACGGCATGCTCGCCATAGATGTTGCCGAACAGACGGACGCCCAGCGAGAGGGCCCGGGCGGCGTGGCTGATGGGCTCGATCACCAGAAAGAGGACCGCGAAGGGGATAGCCATCAGGACCGGCATGGCTCCGACCGGGCCGAGGAACTGCTTGAAGTAGCCCAGCCCGTGGCGCCTCAGGCCGACGTAGTTGTAGTAGAGGAAGGCGCTGATCGACAGGGCGAAAGTGGTGTTCGTGTTCTGCGTCGGTGGCTGCAGGAAGAAGAAGAGGCCGGTCAGGTTGGAGACGAGGATGAAGATGGCGAAGGCGCCGATGAGCGGCAGGTAGCGCCGCCCGGAGCCGTGACCGATCACGTCCTCGAGGAGGTTCCGGAGGCCTTCCACGGTCAGCTCCAGGACCTGTTGGAACCAGCCCGGCCGCTCCGTCTTCAGCAGGAAGCGCATCGGGATGAAGATCGCGGCGCACAAGGCCATCACCAGGAGCGACATCGCGACGTGGTCGGGCACTTCGACGTCGCCCCACCGGGCATCGAGCCCGGTCGCCGCGAGCAGGACGTCCCACAGGGCGTTGATCGGCCCGTAGACCAGCGAGTGGACGTGGTGCTCGGCGGCTTCCGCCGCCGCGGCCGTCTCAGGGGGCGTCATGGTGGTCGTGGTCCTCTCCTCGGAGCGCGCGCCCCGCCTGCAGGAACCCCTCGGTCATGAGCGCTGCGGGCAGGGTGGAAAAACCCAGGACGAGGGCCGGGAAGTGCTCCGGGGCCAGCAGGGACGAGCCGGCCATGAGGAGAGCGCCCAGCAATCCCAGGCGAACCAGGGTCGCCAGCCGCGTCCGCCCGCGGCTGTCGCCGGCGTCTCCGGATCGCGGAGTCTTGATTCGAGCTGGCTCTTGGGCTGGCCTCTGAGCTGGCGTCTGGTCTCGAGCCTCGTCGCGAGGGCCGATCGCGGAGACGATCCGCTGCAGCCCTCGGAAGGCCACGATACTGGCGGCGGAGGCTCCTGTCAAGACGAGGGCGCGGGCCGGCGAGCCCGCCATGAGGAAGGCTCCGGCCCCCACGGCCGTCCACCCCGCCGCCAAGAGCTCGATCCGCCGGAGCAAGCCCGGCTCGGCCAGTAAATCACCGGCGCCAGCGGTCAATCCTCCTGCTCCCCCGACCGCTCGGCCTCCCGGCGCTCGATCCGCCGCAGCATCTTGACCAGGTTGTAGAACGCCGCCGCGGTCCCCAGCGCCAGCCCCGAGATCGCCCCCACGGTGGCCCCTCCGAGCCACGTCCCCACCCACCGCCCGGCGAAGAACCCCACGACCAGAGCCAGCGGGAAGACGAACCCGAGCTGCAGGTACTCCCCGATCGTCCCCATATCCCGCCCCCACCCGGAGCCTCTCCCTCCCCCGGCGCCGTCGTTCCGCTCCTCGGCCATGGTCCCCATTCTAAGCCGCCGATCCATCCCTACTCTTTTCAACCGGGAAGGGCGGGGGATCGGCCCCGAAGTAACGAACCGGGGTCGCGTGGCGCAGCCGGCGAGGGAGCCCTCGTGTTTCGTCAACCTTCGAATGACACGTAGGGTGCGGCTTGCCGCACCGTTCCGAGGCGGTTGCGGCGACTCCCGGTGCGGCAAGCCGCACCCTACAGCTGGTGCAGGTCCCGCGGCGGCCCCCGGAGCGGGACGACTTTCGGTGCGGCAAGCCGCACCCTACATCTGGTGCAAGTCCCGCGGCGGCCGGGCTGCGCCGGGCTCCATCGAGCACGGGGCGAGGCATCCACGGCGGCGAAGCGGCGGCCGGCGCAGGGATCAGGCCGCGCGCGTGTCTGAGCGAGCGCAGCGACCGAGCTCGCGCGGCCCCCGGAGCCGGCCGTCGCTGAGCCCCGTGGATCGCCCCGCGCGCAGGGAGCCCGGCGTGGGACGGCCGCCGTCCGCGCGGCCCCCGGAGCTTGCCGTCGCTGAGCCCCGTGGATCGACCCGCGCACAGGGAGCCCGGCGTGGCCCGGCCGCCGCATGCTACGCTCCCCTCCCGTGCCCGAGGCCCCCGCGCCCCCTACCGCCGAGCGTCTCCTCGACCTCATCGGCCGGATGGCCGGACGCCCGGTCGTCGTCCTCGCCGACCTCGTCGTCGACCGCTTCGTCTCGGGCGTCCCCAAGCGGATCAGCCGCGAAGCGCCGGTCCTGATCCTGCGCCTCGAGAGCGAGCGCGTCGCCCCCGGCGGCGGCGCCAACGCCGTCGCCAACATCGCCGCGCTCGGCGGGCGGCCGCTGCCTCTCGGGGTGGTCGGCGACGACGCCAGCGGTCGCGAGCTGCTGGCCGAGCTCGGCGCCCGCGGGATCCCCACCGCCGGGATCCGGGTCCGCCCCGGCTACCGGACGCCGACCAAGACCCGGATCCTCGGCGGCGCCAAGGGTACGATCAAGCAGCAGATCGTGCGGCTCGACCACGAGGAGATCCTCACCCTGGAGGAGGCTGACCGGGCGCACTTCCGCGAGGTCCTCGCGTCCGCCGGCGCCGGTGCGGGCGGGGAACCGGCGGTGGCGGTCCTCTCCGACTACGGCTACGGCACGGTCGAGACCGGCCTCGTCGCCGAGCTTCGCCGGGCGCTCCCCAGCGCCCTCCTCCTCCTCGATAGCCGGTACCGCCTCGGGGAGATCCGGGGGGTCGACGGCGCGACCCCCAACGAGGAGGAGGCGGAGGCCCTCTACGGCGGCGAGCTCGAGCCGGCTCCCAGCGGCGACCCGCAGACCCTCCACCGCGCCGGAGCCGAGCTCCTCGCCCGGCTGGGCCTGCGCTATCTGCTCATCACCCGCGGCAGCCGCGGCATGTCCCTGTTCCTCCCGGGCCGCTCCGCCCACCTTCCGGTCCACGGCAGCGCTCAGGTGGCCGACGTGACCGGCGCCGGCGACACCGTGATGGGCGCCTTCGCCCTGGCGATCGCCGCCGGCGGCTCGCCGCTCGAGGCCGCGGCGCTCGCCGACTACGCCGGCGGCGTGGTGGTGATGAAGACCGGCACCGCGACCGCCTCGCGCGAGGAGCTCGAAGCGGCGGTCGCCGCGGATCCCGCACCGCTCGAGGGGTTGCGATGGGTCGAGTCGTAGCCGAGGAAGAGCTCCTGGCGGCTGCCCGGGAGCTCCGGGCCGAAGGCCGCACCCTGGCCTTCGCCAACGGCCATTTCGACCTCCTCCACGTTGGCCACCTGCGCTACCTCCAGGCGGCCGCCCGGCAGGCCGACGCCCTGGTGGTGGCGATCAACGACGACGAATCGGTCGCCCGGCTCAAGGGGGCGGGCCGGCCGCTGGTGCCGGCCGCCGAGCGGGCGGAGCTGGTGGCCGCCCTCGAGCCGGTCGACCTGGTGACGGTCTTTTCCGGCGACTCGCCGGCGGCGCTGCTCGAGCGGCTGCGCCCCGAGGTCCACTGCAAAGGTACCGACTACGGAGCCCCCGAGCGTGTGCCGGAGTTCTGGGTCGTGCGCGCCTACGGCGGCGAGACCCGGCTGGTGGGCGATCCGAAGGACCACGCCACGTCGCAGCTGATCGAGAGAATCATGAAGCTGAACCCGGGGTGACCTGAAGCCGGGGTCAGAGAGATCGGTGTGGCGGAGCCGCACCCTACGCTTCGATGAACGTTCTGCTGATTCGCACTTCGGCGCTGGGCGACGTCGTCCACTCCCTTCCGGTCCTGACCGCGCTCCGCCGCCACCTGCCGGAGGCCCGGCTCGGCTGGGTGGTGGAGGGGGCCTTCGCGCCGCTCCTCGCCGGGCACCCGGACCTCGACGAGATCCTGCCGGTCGGATCACGGGCGTGGCGGGAGCGCCCGCTCGCAGCCGACACGCGGCGGGAGCTCGCCGCCTTCCGCCGCGGTCTGCGGGACTTCCGGGCGGACGTCGCCCTCGACCTAATGGGCAACCACAAGGCGGGTGCGATCGCCGCTCTGTCGGGAGCCAGGCGCCGGATCGGCCTCGGCGGCCCGGAGCGGCGGGAGCCGTCGAGCACCCTGTGGCTGACCGAGACCGCGCCGGCGCGGGGGGAGCACGCGGTCGACCACGCCCTCTCGGTGCTCGCCCGGCTCGGCCTGCCGCCGGAGGCGCCCGACTTCGGCGGCGGCAAGCTCCTCGCCGCCCAGGGCGAGGCCGCCCCCGAGTCCCCTTCGCAGCCGGCCCCCTTCGCCCTCCTCCACCCCGGGGCGGCCTGGGGCAACAAGGTCTACCCGCCCGAGCGGTGGGCGCGGGTCGCCCGCGGGCTCGCCGAAGCGGCCGGGCTCGCCGTCCGGGTGGCCCTCTCCCCGAACCCGGCCGAGCGCGAGCTCGCCCGGCGGATCGTCGAGCGGAGCGGCGGCGCGGCCGTGCAGGCTGCGGCGGACGACCTGCCGGCGCTCGTGCGCTTGAGCCGGCGGGCGCGGCTGGTCCTCGGCGGGGATACCGGCCCGGTCCACCTGGCCCACGCCCTGGGCACCCCGGTGCTCTGCTTGATGGGGCCCACCGACCCCGCGCGGCACGGCCCTTACGGCGCTCCGGAGCGGGCGCTGGCGCGGCGCCTGCCCTGCTCGTACTGCTACCGGCGCTTCGATTCGGTCAAGGCCTGCCTGCTCGAGGTCCGACCCGAGGTGGTGGTGGAGCGATCGCTCGCCGTGCTGGTAGACTCACCGCTCGAACCCTAGCGCCGCGGCCAGGTCCCATGCCTCCCCAGAAGCGATTCGGCGAGTTCCTCACCAAGTCCGGGAAGATCACCCAGGACCAGCTCCAGGAGGCCCTCAGCCTCCAGCAGACTGGGGGTGGCCGTCTGGGCTCGGCCCTGGTCAAGCTCGGCTATCTCGAGGAGCCCGAGCTGGTCGAGCTCCTGTCGCGCCACTTCGGGGTGCCCTCGGTCGACCTCAACGGGGTCGGGATCGACGAGGCCATCCTCAAGATCATCCCCGCCGACATCGCCCGCAAGTACACCATCCTCCCGGTCTCCAAGGCCGGCGCCACCGTCACCCTGGCGATGATCGATCCGACCAACGTCTTCGCCATGGACGATGTCAAGTTCATGACCGGCTACAAGGTCGAGCCGGTGGTCGCCTCCGAGGATCAGATCAAGGCGGCGATCGACGAGCACTACGGCACCACCCACGCCCTCGAGCTCAAGAAGGTCATGGAGGAGGTGACCGAGGACGCCGAGACCGACCTCGAGGTGCTGGACGAAGAGGAGGACCTCGACCTCGACACCCTCGAGCAGGAGTCCGAGACCGCCCCGGTCGTCAAGCTGGTCAACATCGTGATGACCGACGCCATCAAGCGTGGCGCGTCGGACATCCACATCGAGCCTTATGAGAAGGACTTCCGGGTGCGTTACCGGATCGACGGGATTCTCTACGAGATGATGCACCCGCCGTTGAAGCTCAAGGAGGCGATCACCAGCCGGGTCAAGATCATGGCGCGGCTCGACATCGCCGAGAAGCGGCTTCCCCAGGACGGCCGGATCAAGATCAAGACGCGGATCGAGGGCCGGGTGAAGGATCTCGACTTCCGCGTGTCGGTGATCCCGACGATCTTCGGCGAGAAGATCGTCATGCGGCTCCTGGACAAGGACAAGCTGATGCTCGACATGACGAAGCTCGGCTTCGAGGCCGAATCGCTTCGCCGCTTCGAGAATGCGATCTTCAAGCCCTACGGAATGGTGCTGGTGACCGGCCCCACAGGCTCAGGCAAGACCAACACCCTCTACTCCGCGCTGTCGCGCCTCAACACCCACGAGGTCAACGTGATGACCGCCGAGGACCCGGTCGAGTTCAACATCGAGGGGTTGAACCAGGTCCAGATGCTCGATCGGATCGGTCTGAACTTCGCCTCGGCGCTGCGCTCGTTCCTGCGCCAGGACCCGAACATCGTGCTGGTCGGCGAGATCCGCGACTTCGAGACCGCCGAGGTGGCGATCAAGGCGGCGATGACAGGCCACCTGGTGCTCTCGACGCTGCACACCAACGACGCGCCGTCGTCGATCAACCGCCTGATGAACATGGGTATCGAGCCCTTCCTGGTGGCGACCTCGGTGCATCTGATCGTGGCGCAGCGGCTGGTGCGCCGGATCTGCAGCTTCTGCAAGGACCCCTTCGAAGTGCCGGTGGCGGCGCTCGTCGACCTCGGCTTCTCCGAGCAGGAGGCGCGGTCGCTCAAGCTCTTCCGTGGCCGCGGCTGCGACCGCTGCAGCAACACCGGCTACAAAGGGCGGATCGCCCTCTACGAGGTGATGGAGTGCTCCGACGTCACCCGCGAGCTGATCCTCTCGGGCGCATCGGCGATCGAGCTCCGCCAGCACGCCATCGACAACGGCATGATCACGCTCCGGGCGAGCGGCCGGCAGAAGATCCGCGACGGCGTCACGACCGTCGAGGAAGTGATGCGCGAGACGGTGAACTGACGCTCAGTCCTCGACGATGTAGCGCCGGGTAGAGCTGCCGCCCTCGTCGGGTGGCAGCTCGCGGTGGCGGGTGCGGGAGACGCCGGTCACGATCCCGATGCCGGCGAGCACCACAGCGCCGACGCCGATCCAGACCGGCGGCAACCCCAGCAGGAAGGCGCCGTAGGCCAGGCCGGCGATCACGATCAGATAGCCCACGACGTACAGGGCAAAGTTCGACATTGGAGATCCTCCTCGAAGTCAGGGCGCTAGCTGCGGGCAGCTGCTCCGGAGCCTTCCGGGCTGCTCCACCGCAGGAGGAGACCGAAGCAGGTTTCATGCCCGCAGTACAATCAGGCCATGCCCGAGCCGACCGTCTTCGACCGCATCCTCGCCGGTGAGATCCCCTGCCACCGGGTCTACGAGGACGACCGGGTGCTCGCCTTCCTCGACATCGCGCCGCTCTCGGACGGCCATACCCTGGTCATCCCGAAGGAGCGGAAGGCCTTCCTCCACGAGCTCTCCGAAGACTCGGCCGCCGCTCTAGGCCGGGTGCTGCCGCGCCTGTGCCGGGCGGTCGCCGAGGCGACCGGGGCGAGCGCCTACAACGTGCTCCAGAACAACGGCGCCTCGGCCCACCAGGCGGTCATGCACGTCCACTTCCACATCATCCCGAAGCTCGGCTCGAAGGGCCTCGGCCTCGGCTGGAGCCCGGGGCAGCTCGCCGGCGACCGCGCCGGGGAGCTGGTTCGCAGGATTCACACGGCACTCGAGCGGTCATGAAAGCCTGGGAGATCCGGGGCGCCTTCGGCCTCGACCACCTCGAGCCCGTCGAACGGCCCGACCCCGAGCCGGGCCCGGGCGAGGTGCTGGTGCGCCTGCGGGCGGCCTCGATCAACTACCGCGATTTCCTGATGGTCGAAGGCCGGTACAACCCGAGGCAGCCGCTGCCGCTCGTCCCCTGCTCGGACGGCGCCGGCGAGGTGGTCTCGCTTGGGCCCGGAGCGGAGCGCCTGGCGCCCGAGCTCCGGGTCGGCGAGCGGGTGATGCCGATCTTCGCCCAGGGCTGGCTCGGCGGCGAGCCGCGGCGCGAGGCGGTGCGGACGACGCTCGGCGGCCCGCTCGACGGCACCCTCGCTGAGCTCATGGTCGCCCGGGCCGAGGGGGTGGTGCCGGTCCCCGAGCACCTGTCCTACGAGGAGGCGGCGACCCTGCCCTGCGCCGGCGTGACCGCCTGGAACGCGCTCGCCGAGACCGGCTCGGTCCGGGCGGGCGACACCGTCCTCGCTCTCGGCACCGGCGGGGTGTCGATCTTCGCGCTCCAGCTCGCGCAGCTCCTGGGGGCGCGGGTGATCGTCACCTCATCCTCGCCCGAAAAGCTCGCCCGCGCCCGGGAGCTCGGCGCCTGGGAGGGGGTCGACTACCGTGCGGTCCCGGAGTGGGGCAAGCGGGTCCGCGAGCTCACCGGCGGCGAGGGTGTCGACCACGTGATCGAGGTCGGCGGCGGCGAGACCCTTCCCCGGTCCCTCCAAGCGGTCCGCGCCGGCGGCACGATCTCGCTCATCGGGGTCCTTTCCGGCCGGCCGACCGAGCTCGACGTGGCCGCGATCCTGATGCGCTCGATCCGGGTCCAGGGGGTGCTCGTCGGCAGCCGCCAGTCGTTCGCGGCGATGAACCGGGCGATCGCCCAGCAC
>DATKCC010000071.1:0-9229 GCA_035513375.1 Thermoanaerobaculia bacterium
CCTGGGTCTGGCTCTCCTGGAGCTCGGTGAGCTGTTGCTGGAGCGCCCGCTCCCGGGCCGCGAGCTCGGCCTCGAACTGGCGCCGGAGCGCCTCCTCGCGCTCGGCGAGCTTCGCTTCGATCCCTTGCTGAAGCTCCTCGGCCGCAGGGGCCTCGGCTCCGTCCTGCGCTTCCCCCTCCTCGGCCGGCCCTTGCCCTTGCTCGCCTGTGACGTCCGGTTCTTCCCCCTCCCCGCCCGCCTCCTCTGACCCCGGCAGAACGCTCTCCGCCTCGGCGCTCGACTCCTGGACGGCCGGGGCCTCGCCGCCCTCGCCCCGGCGGTCGAGCAGGTACCACACCAGGAGCCCCCCGCCCAGGATCGCCAGCACGATCGCCGCCACCAGCAGCCACTTGCCCCGGGACCCGCCCTCCTCCGGCTCGACGAACCCGACCGGCGCCACGGCGGGCACCGGCTCGGCCGCGGCGCTCGCCGGGGCCGCGGCGCGATCCTGGCCCGCCGCCCCCGAAACCGCGATCGCCGCCCGGTCAGCCCACGCGGAACCGGCGTTATCCTCGGGCTCCGCCACCGTCTCGGTCGGAGGCAGGGACGGGGGCGGCTCCGCGCTCCCGGGTGCCGCCGTTTCCGGCTGGCGGCCGAAGAGATCGACCAGGTAGCGGGCGAGATCCGCCTGACCGAGCGCCGGGCGCATGGCGGCGAGCAACTCCTCGATCCGTTCGCCGAGCTCGCCCGCGCTCTGGTACCGGTCCTCGGATTGTCGCTCCAGGGCGCGGATCACGAGCGCGTCCACTGCCGCAGGAATCCCCGGCACGAGCTCGCCGGGCGCCACGATCCGGCACTCCCGGACCGCCTCGAGCACCTCCATCTCGCTGTCGCCGACGAACAGACGGCGGCCGGTGAGCATCTCGAACAGCAGCGCGCCCACCGAGAAGATGTCCGAGCGGCCGTCCACGGCCCGCCCCCAGGCCTGCTCCGGCGACATGTATTGGAGCTTGCCCTTGAGGGCGCCGCGCTGGGTGTGGCTCGACTTCGACACCGCCTTGACGATGCCGAAGTCGCACAGCTTGATCGTTCCCTCATACCCGACGAGCACGTTCTGCGGGGAGACGTCCCGGTGGACGAGACCGAGCTCCCGGCCTTCGAAGTCACGCTTGCGGTGGGCGTGGTCGAGCGCGCTCGCGAGGCGGGCCGCCACGTAGAGGGCGAGCCCGACCGGGATCGGCTTGCCGGTCTCCCGGCCGCGCTCGAGGATCCGCCGGAGGTTCTCCCCCTCGACGTGCTCCATGGCGATGTAGTAGTCGGCGCCGATCTTGCCCAGGTCGTAGATGTGGATGACGTTGGCGTGATTGAGCTGGGCCGCGAGCTTGGCTTCGTCGACGAACATCTCGACGAAGTCCGGGCTGTCGGTCAGGTGGGGCAGGATGCGTTTGATCGCCACCGTCTTCTGGAACCCCTCCACGCCGGTCATTCGCGCCTTCCAGACCTCGGCCATGCCGCCGATGCCGATCCGCTCGAGCAGGCGGTACTGGCCGAACTCGGTGCCGACCGCCGCTGGCGGCGCCGCGTCGCCGGAACGATCCGCAGGCGCCGCCTCCTCCGCGACCTCCACTATGGACTCGGCTAAGTCGAGCTCGAAAGGCGGCGGCGGCTCCGCAGGGAGGGGCGGCGGCTCGGGGGGCGGCTCCTCGGCCCGGGGCGCGCGCTCGACCGGAGGCGGCGGGGCGGGCGGCGTCTTGCGCGGGCGGGCGAGGAGCGCCTCGAGATCGGAGAGGCGGAACTCTTCCGGCCCGGGCGGGCGCGCCGAGCGAACCGGCGGCGTAGGGGGAGCTTGCGCAGGCGGCTTGGGTGAGGGTGGCGCCGCGGCCTCCGGGGGAGCGGCCGGGGCTTTCCCGGGCGGGCCGCCTTCCCTCCGCTGGCTCCGCCCGGCGGAGAGCTCCAGCCCCGAGAGGGTGGCGCTGATCAGCTTGTCGAGGTCGTCCTGCGGCTGCCGCACCCGGGCTGGACGGGCCGGCGGAGGCGGCGCGGGCTCGATCGCTCGCGCGGGCGCCGGCCGCTCCTTCGGCACCCATCCGAGCACGCCCGAGAGGGTCTCCTCCAGCTTGCGCTCGATCTCGGCGTCGCCCGTCGGGCGGCGTCTCGGCGGTGCCGGCGGGGGCGGCGCGACGAGCGCGGCAGGGAGCTCGGCGCCACCCTCGACCTCGGCCACGAGGTCGCCGAAGATGTCCTGCGAGGTGAGCTTCGGCTCACCGGCGGCGGGCCCGGTCGGGCGGTCTCCCGTGCGCAGGATCCGCTCGACGACTGCGCGGAGCTCCTCGCTGCCGAACGAACGGGGCAGGCTCGCGTCGGCTCCCCCTTCCCCGGGCGGCGGGGCGGCGGCGCCGGCCGGTAGCAGGGCCACGGTCCCGGGACCGCCCTGCCGGCGAGCGAAGGACGCCAGGACCTTGCCCGCCCCTTGAAGCTCCGCCGCGACCAGGAACAGGTCCGGCGCCTCGGAGGCGACGGCCTGCATCGCCTGGGTGACTCCGGGAGCGTGCACCACGCTCCAGCCCTCGGGCCCGAGCGCCTGGCGCACCCGGGTCGCGACGCGGTCATCGCTCTCGACGACGAGGATCAGCGGCATCGTGGGGCTCCCGGCAGAGATACATCCGTGGTTTTTAGCACTCCCCCCCGGCGGAGTCAATTGCAGGGCCGAGCCGAACCCATTGATGCGTCACGGGTTACAGCGGCGCAGGGGGCTCTGGGCGCAGGTCTCGGGAGGCGGTGGCCGGCGATCCCGTATAGAATCGATCCTTACGGCGTGGGCCAGGAGACCGCGGTATGGCAGGCCACAGCAAGTGGGCAGGCATCAAGCACAAGAAGGCGGCGATCGACGCCAAGCGCGCGCGGCGCTGGACGAAGCTGGTGCGCGAGGTCATCGTCTCGGCGCGCCTGGGCGGCGGTGATCCGGACTTCAACCCCCGCCTGCGGAGCGCGATCCTCGACGCCAAGGCCGACAACGTCCCCAACGACACGATCGACCGCGCGATCAAGAAGGGCACCGGCGAGCTCGAGGGCGAGAGCTTCGAGGAGGTCTCCTACGAGGGCTACGGCCCGAGCGGCGTGGCGGTGCTGGTCGAGGCGATGACCGACAACCGCAACCGCACGGTCTCGGAGCTCCGGAACCTGTTCTCGAGGCACGGCGGCAACCTCGGCGAGACCGGCTGCGTGGCCTGGATGTTCGACCGCCGCGGCTGCTTTGCGATCGAGCCCAGCGCGATGAGCGAGGAGGAGCTGATGGAGCTGGCGCTCGAGCTCGGGGTGGAGGACTTCGAGGTCGGCGAGGCCTACGAGCTGTTCACCGCCCCAGAGGCCTACGCCCGGGTGCGCGAGGAGCTCGAGCGCCGCGGCGTAGCGCTGGCGGCAGCCGAGCTCGCCATGATCCCCCAGTCGACGGTCGAGCTGGGCGAGAGCTCCGGCGCCGTCCTGCGGCTGATGGAGGCCCTCGAGGACCACGACGACGTGCAGCACGTATGGGCCAACTTCGAGGTCGACGAGGGCATCCTCGCCGCCCAGGCATCCGCATGACCGGGCCGAGCGAACCAGCAGGGTGCGGCTCGCGGTGCACACTCGGTCCCACCCAGGCACCTAGCAGCCCGTGGTGGAAGTCCGTGCGGCCGCGCGCATGGGTCTTGCGGGGTGGATGCAAGGCGCGAGGAGGAGGCGATGCGGGGCCATCGTAGACGACGAGCAACGCAGCAGACGCCCGCAACCTCCATGCGCCCAGAGGGTTGCGACGGCGTGGGGCCGTCTACGGCGTTCCCGCTCCTCGACGATGGCTCGGCATCGCCTGCGTCGCGGCGCCTTGTATCCGGCCCCACGGCGCTCGCAACGCGGCCACACGGACTTCCACCACGGGCTGCTAGGCCCGCCTGAGAGAGACTTGCCTGTGTTGATCCTCGGCCTCGACCCGGGCAGCCTGCACACCGGCTACGGGCTGATCGACCGACGGGGCACGAAGCTCTCGGCCCTCGACTGGGGCCGGCTGTCGAGCCCGCGCCGTCTGGCGCTGCCACGGCGCCTGGCCGACCTCGCCGCCTCCCTCGACCAGCTCCTCGAACGGCGCCGCCCGGACCTCGCGGTCCTCGAGACGCCGTTTGCCGGCATGAATGCGCGCTCGTTGATCGTCCTCGCCCAGGCCCGGGGCGCGCTGCTCGCCTGCCTTGCCGGACGGGGCCTCGAGGTGGTCGAATACAGCCCGGCCGAGGTCAAGTCCGCGGTCACCGGCAACGGCCGCGCCGACAAGGGGCAAGTGGCACGCATGGTGCAGCTCTTGCTGGAGCTGGATAGCGAGGCCCTCGCCGAAGACACGAGCGACGCGCTGGCGATCGCGATCTGCTGCGCCCAGCGCCTGCGACTGGACAGAATGGCGAAGTCGCTATGCTAAGATCCGCCGCCATCCGCCGGCGTGCAGAGGGTCGGACGCCCTCGGGCTCCATCCAGACTTCGGGCGGTCGGAGAGACTCGCTACCGGACACCCGGCAAACCCGCCTCGGAAGCGAAGCAAGGGAACTCAGCTCACCCAGGGTGAGTCCAATCACGTAGGAGGAGGAAACCGTGGAGAACATCATCGGAAACTTCGGCGATTTCATGCGCACCGGCGGAATCGTGATGTGGTTCCTGCTCGGCTTCTCGGTCGTCGCCCTGGCCTTCATCATCGAGCGGGCGATCGCGCTTCGCCGGGCGAAGATCAACGTCAACGAGTTCCTCGCCAAGATCCGCAAGGCGCTGCTGGTGAACCGGTCGGTGCGCGACGCCATCAAGATCTGCGAGCAGTACCGCGGCCCGGTCGCCTCGATCATGAAGGCCGGCCTGGTCAAGTACGGCCAGCCGAAGGAGGAGATCGAGAAGACCATCGAGAACGCGGCACTCTACGAAATGGGCCGCCTCGAGCGCGGCCTGACGGTGCTCGCCACGGTGGCCAACGTCGCCCCACTGCTCGGCTTCCTCGGCACGGTGACCGGCATGATCAAGTCCTTCGACGCTCTGGCCGAGGCCGGCCTGTCGAACCCGGGCCTGGTGGCGGTCGGCATCAAGGAGGCCCTCTACACGACCGCGGCCGGTCTCTTCATCGCCATCCCGACCCAGATCGCCTACAACTACTTCATGAGCCGCATCAACCGCTTCGTGCGCGACATCGAGACCGCGGCCAACATGCTGCTCGAGGCCTTCACCGAGATGGAGAAGACCGGCGTCACCCCCGAGGCACCGGCCTTGGAGCCTCCTCCCCCGGCCAAGGCGGCCTCGAAGTAGCCCGGGGGAGCTCCCGAGGGCCTGACGACTCACCCGGCGGAGACAGACAAGGCGGCAAGCGATGAATGTCAAAGCAGCGAGGACACTCAAGGCGGTCATCCCGACGGCCTCGATGGCCGACATCGCCTTCCTGCTCATCATCTTCTTCATGCTCACCATGACCTTCGAGGTCGACAAGACTCGGGTCACGCTTCCCGAGACGATCGTGCGGATGGAGGTGCCGAAGAAGGCGGCCTACATCTCGGTCAACGAGGCTGGGCAGATCAAGGTCTCGAGCGGTGACGAGCTCTCGGTGCCGGTAGCGACCACCGACGACGTGCTCTCCTTCGCCGCCGGCGTCGTGGCCTCCAACCCCGGCAAGGAGTTCGTGATCAAGGCCGACGGCGAAGTGCCCTACGGCACGATCGACGGCATCATCGACTCCTTGAAGCGCGCCCGCGTGGAGGTCATCTACCTCCTGTCGAGCGCGGAAACGCAGGAAGGGGCGTAAGCCATGAGGATTGAACGGGAAACCAACGTCAGCGACGAGATCCCCACCGCCTCGATGGCGGATATCGCGTTCTTGCTCATCATCTACTTCATGATCACCACCACCTTCGCTGCGACCCAGGGGCTCGACTTCCAGCTCCCCAAGGAGCAGGACGATACGCCGCTCGTCGAGAAGGAGGAGTCGGTGTTGATCGAGATCGCGGCCTCGGGTCAGCTCATCGTCGACGGGCGGCCGATGGAGCTGGGCGACGTCCTCGAGTACCTCAAGCCGAAGCTCGAGCGGGACGCCCTGAAACCGGTCATCATCCGCCCCGATCCGGACTCCGCGTACCGCCACATGGTGGACGTGTTCGACGAGCTCCGGCAGTCGGAGGACAAGATCGGCATCCTGGTCCGCAACATCTCCATCCCCACCCAGAGAGAGATCGAGGCGTTCTGGTACTGAGCGGGTACGCTCAGGGGTAAGAAGAGCCGGGACCGAGCGAGGAGAAAGCCATGGCCAAGAAGAACGAGCCGACCCCAGGAGCCGTGACCGGCGGCGCTGACGAACCGGCCAAGCCGGTCGAGTCCCTGGCTCCAATAGACCTCTCGACGACCTTCGCCCTCGAATACGAGGAGGACCAGAGGACGATGCGCTGGGCGGTGGCGGTAGCGGTGCTCATCCACCTCATCTTCCTCCCCATTCTGCTCATCATCGAGTTCCAGTCCGAGTCGGTCGAGCCCGCCGAGAAGCCGAAGATCTACGTCGTCCAGCAGGTGCGGTTCAAGCCGCCGCCGCCGAAGCAGCAGCAGGAGATCCCGAAGCCCAAGGCGAAGAAGGTCCCGATCCCGGACCCGACCCCGGATGAGCCGGAGCCGATCCGCCTGCCGGACGAGATCCAGCCCGAGATCAACCTGCCGGACACCGACGTGGTCTTCGACATCCCCGAAGGACCGCCGCCCTCGCCCGAGCCCGACGGCCCGATCCAGGTCGGAGGCGACGTCCAGGCGCCGGTCAAGACCTACTATCCCCCGCCCCAGTACACCGAGATCGCCCGCAAGGCGCGGCTCCAAGGGGTGGTGATCGTCCAGGCGATCATCGACAAGGAGGGCAGGGTGACCAACGTCAAGGTCCTGACAGGGCTCGGCATGGGCCTCGACCAGGCGGCCGTCGATGCGATCAAGAAGTGGCAGTTCGAGCCGGCCACCCTGCACGGCAAGCCGGTCGCCGTCTACTACAACCTGACGGTCAACTTCCGGCTGCAGTAGAGTCAGGCCTACGATGGCGTTCCAGGGATCTCTCAAGGAGCTCCCGCTCCCTGACATCATCCAGCTTGTCTCCGTTTCCGGCAAGACCGGAGCCTTCTCGTTGAAGGCGGGCGGTACCAGCGGGGAGATCTACCTTCGGGGAGGCCAGATCGTCCACGCCGAGGTGGGGGATCTCGCTGGAGAGGAGGCGGTCTACGAGCTCGCGATCTGGACCGAGGGCGAGTTCGTCTTCACGCCCGGCGAGGAGGTCCCGCACACCACCATCCACAAGTCGAACACCAACCTGCTGATGGAGGCGGCGAGGCGGATCGACGAGTGGCAGGTGCTGTCGAAGCGCATCCCGTCGACCAGCCTCGTCCCGGTGTTCACCAACCAGGTCGCCACCACCTCGGTCTCGTTCACGCCGGGCGAGTGGCAGCTCATCTGCAAGATCGACGAGCGGCGCTCGATCGAAGAGATCGCAGCTGGGCTCGCGTTGAGCCCGTTCGAGGTCTGCAAGCTGCTCTACGGCCTCGTCACCTCAGGCCTGGTGGCGTTGCGCGAGATGCTCGGTCCGGAGGAGACGGACCGTCTCAAAAAGATGACGGCCGTGGGGCTCGGGACCACCGCCGAGAGCATTCACGGCGAGGCGCGTAAGTTGCTCGGGAACCACCCGAAGCTCGACGATCTCGAGTCGGTCTACAGGATGAGCCGGGCCGAGATGGAGCACGGCCGCGAGGTGGATGCGGTGCTCGACCTCATCCGGTTGGAGGAGAAGGTGGTCTCCGGCGCCCTCGGCCCGAACCAGTCCAAGGCGTTCCTGGAGCGGGTCGGAGCGCTCTTGCGTCGGGCATGAGGCCACTCCCGCGGGAGCATGGCGGGGCGGAATTCTGGGGGTACGGAACTTGCTTCTACGGATGCGACATTCGGTCCTTCGACCCGTGCCGTCGGCGGCTTGCGGGACCGTCTAGCCCAGGAAAGGAGAACGGGATGCGCAAGCTCATCACAGCCCTGTTCGCCGTCGTTCTCGCGCTCGGTTCGGTCGGTCCCGTGGAAGCCGGCTGGAACGAGGGCGTGGTGGCGTTCAAGGCGGGTAACTACAGCGCCGCAGCCAAGGAGTTCCAGGCGGTCGTCGAGGCCTCCCCGAACTATGCCGAAGGCTACTTCATGCTCGGCCGGTCCCTGGCAAAGCTCAACCGTCACGAGGACGCCGTCAACGCCTTGCGCAAGGCCTACGACCTCAGCCCGAGCAAGGTCGACTTCCAGTTCGCATTGGCCAACGCTTATCTCGACGCGAAGCGCTACGGTGACGCGGCCCAGCTCTACGAGCGAATCAACCCGTCTGCCTTGCCTGCCGCCCTTCAGGCTGTCTACCACAAGAACAAGAGTTTTGCCCTGGAAAAGAGCGGCAGGGGCAGCGAGGCGGCGGCCGCACTCGCGGCGACCGCGCGCTCGAGCCCGAACGACGCCAGCGCCCAGTACGCCTACGGTGTCGCCGCCTACAATGCCGGGAATACCGCCGCCGCGGTCCAGGCCCTGGGCCGGGCGGCCCAGATCGAGGCGACCGCTAAGCACCGCGAGGCCTACGTCAAGGCTCTGCTACTACAGGCACGGGAGGACTCCTCGAAGAAGACCTCGAGCTACGCCACCGCAGCGGAGCAAGCCAAGGCCCTGGTGGCCCAGAACGCCTCCTACGATAACCTCATCACGCTTGGCGAGGCCCAGCTCGGCGCCAAGCAGTACCCGGGCGCGGTCGACAGCTTCCAGAAAGCCGTGACCAAGAAGTCGAACGACTGGTTGGCCTACTATTATCTGGGTCAGGCGCAGGAGCGTGTCGGCCAGTATTCGGCCGCCGAGACCGCCCTGGAGCGGGCGCTGCGCACCAACCCTACGGCCCAGAACGAGAAGCGGATCTACCGCCAGATCGGATTCGTCAAGGAGAAGCTCCGGAACTTCGAAGAGGCGAAGGTCGCCTACATCCGAGCGGGCGACCAGGCCTCGGTCGCTCGGCTCGAGCAGAACGCGGAGATCGCCCAGGAGAATCGCCAGATCGAGGAGCACAATCGCCAGATCGAGAGGATGCGCGAGGAGCAAGAGGCCCTGGAGAGGGAGCTCCGCGAGCTCGAGGAGCCACCCCGCTTCTGATCCGGGACGGCGGACCGGGGCCACCAGAGGGGCCGCCTTCGGGCGGCCCCTTTCCGTTGTGGAAGCGGAGGGGGTGTAGGGG
>DATKCC010000072.1:0-3406 GCA_035513375.1 Thermoanaerobaculia bacterium
ACGGGCCGGAGAAGGGGGGCCTGCCGGCGCGGCGCCTGTTCGAGGAGGTCGCCGCCCCGGTCGACCTCCTGCGTGACGTCCATATCGTCGACACCCCGGGAACCAACGCCATCCAGCGGGAGCACGAGACCCTGACCCGCGACTTCATCCCGCGCTCGGACCTGGTCCTCTTCGTGACCTCGGCCGATCGGCCGTTCACGGAGAGCGAGCGCTCCTTCCTCCAGACGATTCGGGAGTGGGGCAAGAAGATCGTGGTGGTGGTCAACAAGATCGACATCCTGGAGAGCGAGGAGGATCTGGAACGGGTGCGGGAGTTCGTCACCGCCGGGGCGCGGGAGCTCCTGGGCGAGGAGCCCGAGATCTTCCTGGTCTCAGCTCGAAAGGCCCTGCGCGCCAAGCTCGAGGTCGAGCTGCCGCCGGAGAGCGTGGCAGAACTCCTGGCCGAGAGCCGGTTCGAGCCGCTCGAGCGGTTCGTCGCCGAGAGCCTTGACGAACGCGCCCGGATACGGCTCAAGCTCCTGAACCCCCTGGGAGTGGGGCTTCGCCTCGAGGAGCGCTACCGGGCGCTGCTCGAGTCGCGCCTCGAGGTCCTCGCCGAGGACGTGGCCGCGGTCGAGGACATCGAGCGCCAGCTGATCGCCTATCGCGCGGACATGGAACGGGAGTTCCGCTTCCGTCTCTCCGACGTGGAGAACCTGCTCCACGAGCTGGTTGCCCGGGGCACGCAGTTCTTCGACGACACGCTGCGCATCGGGCGGGTTTTCGACCTGCTCAACAAGGCCCGGATCAGGGAGGAGTTCGAGCGCAAGGTGGTGGCCGACACCCCGCGGCAGGTCGAGACGCGGGTGTCGGAGCTGATCGACTGGCTGGTCGGGGCCGAGCTCCGCCAGTGGCAGGCCGTGACCCGGCACGTCGAGCGCCGGCGCGAGCACCACGCCGACCGCATCGTGGGCGAGGTGGGCGGTGACTTCGAGTACGACCGCGACCGTCTCCTCGCCACCGTCGGCAAAGCTGCCCAGATCACGGTCGAGGACTACGACCGGGCGCGCGAGGCCCAGCGGATGGCGGACTCGGTGCAGCGGGCGGTCGCCGAGGCGGCGATCCTGGAGGTCGGTGCCATCGGGCTGGGGACGCTGGTCGGGGTGATCGCGACCAGCGCGGCAGTCGATGTCACCGGCATCCTGGCGGCGAGCGCCCTCGCCCTGGTCGGGCTGTTCGTGATCCCCAACCGCCGGCGGCTAGCCAAGCAGGAGCTCGCCCAGCGGATCGAGGAGATGCGCGCGAGTCTCTTGGACGGCCTCACCGGTCAGTTCCAGCGCGAGATGGAGCGCAGCCTCTCGCGCCTGCGCGAGGCGATCTCCCCGTACACCCGCTTCGTCCGTACTGAAACCGAGCACCTGCGCGCGAGCCGCGGCCGGCTGAAGCAGGCCCGGGAAGCGATGGAGGCGGTCCGCTCGCGGATCGAGGAATTGTAGGCGCCGGCCGTCCCCGAAACCCCGGGCATCCGAGTTGCGTAGGAGCTCGATGACCGGTTGGAACCACCGAGGAGGAGCGCCATGGCAGCGTTACATCGCTCTCGACAACACAAGATCATCGCCGGCGTCTGCGGCGGCTTCGCCGACTGGATCGGCTGGGACCCGACGGTCGTCAGGATCCTGTTCGTCGTGGTCTCGATCCTGAGCGCCGCCTTTCCGGGCATCATCGTCTACATCCTGCTCTGGCTCCTGATGCCGAAGGCCCCCGACTGAGGCGGGCCGCGCCGCTGACCGCGCGGGCTCGGGTCACCTGGACAGGGGGACCGTCTCCTCTTCGGCAGCCTCCCGAGCCCCGGCGCTCGCGTCCCCAGGCTGGCGCCAGGTCTCCTCGCTGTCGTCGAACACCGGCAGCTCCGGATCCCTGCCCCTCCTGGCATTGATCTGCCAGCCCCAGAGGAGCGACCACTTCATATAGGTACCGAAGGCCTGGAGCATGCAGAAGACCAGGCCGTGCATGCCGTCGAGGATGCCGAGCTGAAGCACGTAGGTGCGGAAGAAGCGCCACACCGGGCGGCCGAATACCTCGGTCACTCCCGCGCGGCGGCCGTCCTTCCACATCTGGGCTGCTCCCCAGACGCTGTACTTCATGATCCTAGGAATGTACTCGTTCAGCGACTCGACCATGTAGTGCTCCATGGCATTCCTGAGCACCGGAGCGGGGCCGAGCGTGTCCATGTCCGCATGCACCCGGCGGTTCGGGTAGCGCGCGGTGCCCTTGCGGACCAGGCGTACCACCCGGTCGTTCTGCCAGCCCGAGAAGCGGATCCGTTTGTCGAGGAAGTAGGCGCGGCGGTCGATCGTGTAGGCCTCGTACGCCGGTCCCTCGGCCAGCAGGGTCTCGAGCTCCCGCTGGAGCGCCGGAGTGCAGCGTTCGTCGGCGTCGAAGATCAGGATCCAATCGTGGCGCACCTGGTCCATCGCCCAGTTCTTCTGGGAGGCCGAGCCGAAGTAGGTGCGCTGGACGAACCGCACGCGCTCGTAGGGGCTCGCGATCTCCGGCGTCCGGTCGGTCGAGAAGGAGTCCACCACCAGGATCTCGTCGCACCACTGGAGCGACTCGATGCAGCCGGCGATGTTCGCCTCCTCGTTGAAGGTCGTGATGATGGCCGAGATCCCAGGCCGATCGGTGCGCAAGGCGGTCAGGGGCATGGCTCCTCCAGCCCGGGATGTTATCGCTCCCGGCCCGCAACGGTGTCGCCTGCGGCTACCCTGCGGCGGCCACTGCCCGCTTCCCCACCCCTTCCGGTAGACTCCACCCCCGGGACACCGGCCCCTCTTCTCCCCCTCGTGCGCTTCCTCGTCACCTACACGATCCTGCTGCTCGTCAAGCTCCTCAGCCGGGTCTTCTACCGGCACGAGTGGGGTTGGGTGGGGGCGTGCGGCGACGATCCCTGGGGCGCCGACATCCGGATCTGCGCCATCCTCCACCACACCAGCCTCTACGAGCCCGTGTTCGCAGCCGTCGCACCCAACCGGTTCCTGCGCCGGATCGCGCGGGAGGGGGTGATCCCGATCGCGGACAAGACCCTGGAGCGCCCGATCGTCGGGCGCTTCTTCCGGCTGGTGGCGAGCGACGTCGTGCCGGTCACCCGCCAGCGTGACGAGACCTGGCGCGAGGTCGTGCGCCACGCGGGGCCGGGCAAGATCGTCCTGCTCCTGCCGGAGGGGCGGATGAAGCGCGCCACGGGGCTCGACGCCGAGGGCAAGCCGATGACCGTGCGCGGCGGGATCGCCGACCTGATCGACGCCGTCGGTGGCGGCTTCATGCTCCTCGCCTACTCGGGCGGCCTCCACCACGTCCAGGTGCCGGGCGAGCGCCTGCCCCGGCTGTTCAAGACGGTCCGCATGAACCTCGAGCTGGTCGACCTCGC
>DATKCC010000073.1:0-2617 GCA_035513375.1 Thermoanaerobaculia bacterium
GTGCGCGGGTTCACTTCGTAGGAGAAGAGGAGCTGGCTGAGGAGCTCCTCGACCTCGGGCTCGACTCGGGCCGTGAAGACCTCGACGTTGCGCTCCACTTGCCGATACTGGACGATCGCCCGGAAGAAGAGCTCCCGATTCAGGTGGTAGAAGAGCCGGGCCTGAGCGACCCCCGCCGTGAGCAGCCGTCCGGGCTCGATGTCGATCTCCTGCCAGACATACGAAACCTGGCCTCGGAAGTGGCGGCCGAGCAGGAGCTCGAGCTCCGGCGCCACGGTCACGAAGTCCGCCTGCCGGGAGTTGGCGAAGTCGATCGTCTCGCCCCAGTTGACCCGGAGCGAGCCGGCGAAGCTGCCGGTTGGGCGTACCGACAGGAAGACGCTCTGGCGAAAGTTGTCGTAGCTCACACCCGCGAAGGACTCGTCGTTGGGCGCCAGGGCCAGCCTCACCTCGCTCTGCCAGGGTCCCAGGTAGGTGAAGACCAGGTCGGCGCCCCACTCCTCGATCTCGCTCGAGCGGTCCTCGGTGCGGTCGGCGCCGAGGAAGACGAAGAGCCGGCGGTACCAGTCGCCCTCCCCACCCCAGAAGGTACGCTGGATGCCGCCGCTAACCGCTCGGTAACCGACCTGGGGGACGAAGCCGGAGTCGGCCCGGAAGTCCTGATCGAGGTCCTGCGCGCTCGCTCCCCAGTACCAGTCGCGGGTGTTGTGCTGGTAGGAGACGGCGTAGCCGGCGCCGTCGAAGGTTCCGGCCGGCTGGCCTCGAGAGGCCACCACCTCGCCCGGGTACTCGGTCCGGGACCCGAGGGCCTGGAACCGGACCACGTCCGACTCGGTCGGCCGCAGGGTGCCGTCGAGACCGAGGACCTGGTTGGCGTAGCCCGCGCCGTCGCGCCCGGTAAAGAGGAGGCCAAGGGTGGAGGTCGCGCCGACGTCGCGCCGGTAGCGGAGGACGCCGGTCCAAACGTCCTGGCCGAGGGAGGTCTGGGACGAGCCATCGAATCCCGGAAAGACCAGGTTATTGATGCGGTCCTCGGCGACCAGGGCGCCGAAGGCGTGGGGCCCCTCCTTACCGGTGAGCTTGAGGCCGAAGGACGGATCGGCGATCGTGCGGGTGAAGACGACCGTGAAGGGGGTGGCGAAGTAGTCGGCCCCCTCGAGGAAGAACGGGCGCCGCTCGGGAAAGAACAGCGCGAAGGTCTGGTTGACGTCGAGCTGGGCCGAGTCGGCCTCGACCTGGGAGAAGTCGGGGTTCAGGGCGGCGTTGAGGATCACGCTCGGGGTGATGCCCCAGCTCACCGAGAGCCCGGCCTCGGCCTCCTCGTCGCCCCGCTCGAGCGGGCCGCCGGGAAAGCCCCGCCGGCGGTCGGAGCGGATGAAAGTGACCGTGGGATCGAGCTCGAGGTTGCGGCCGGGGGCGATCTCGCGGAAGCCGGCCAGGGAGTGGCTCTGGCAGACGAAGCAGTTCAGGCCGCGGTCGTTCGCGGTCGAGCGCAGCCGGTGGCGGACCGAGCGCGGGTAATCGCGCATCGCGAGGAAGCCCCAGGTCTGGGCTCCACCGGAGCCCGAGCCCGCCCCCGGCCGCGGGAAACGGATCTGGGTGAGGGGGACCGCCACCTCGACGGTATAGCCGTCGGCGGTGATCCGGCCGGCCGAATCCCAGATCGCGTCCCAGGACCAGTCCTCCGAGCCGTCCACGTCGCTGGACAGGGCGTCCATCTGCACTCCGAGCGGGTTGATCCGGAACTGGAAGGCCCGGCGCCGGTCGTCGAAGGTGTCGATCAGGAAGCCGACCGTGTCGTCCTCGAACGGGGTGTCGCGCTCCGCCAGATGGGCACGGACCCGCCCGGGCTCCGGGTCGGAGGCGCGGAAGGCGATGTAGAGGTTGTCGTGGTCGAAGGTCACCAGGCACTCCGTCGCGACCGGCGGCGGCGTGTTGTCGCCGGGGAACCACTCGTGGGTGAGGGGGACGACCGCGGCCGACTTCCAGGCCGGTTCGTCGAGGACGGCGTCGATCCGGATCTCGGAAGTGGCCGGGGCGACCTGGAAGACCGGACGGCCCGGGCGCTCCGGCTCGGCCTCGACCTCGGCCTGGGCTCGCGCGGCCGCGCGAGCGCCCGGGACGATGAACAGCGGGAAGAGCAGGGCGGCGGTGGTGGCGACTCTCGCGGCTGGCGGCATGGTCATCCTCCTCTACGCACCGCGCGGGTGCGTCGTCGATCTGCTGGAAGCGAATGGAGCTCCGCCGCGGGGCCCGGCGCCGCCGGGCCCCTGCTCGCGGCTGAGGTCGGTCGATCGGCTGGCGGGCGCTACTCGCGCGCGCCGCGGGCCAGCAGGAGTCGAGCCACCTCGTCGTGGCCGCCCCGGCGGGCCTGGAGGAGCGGCGTCCGCACCTCGCCCTCGGGCCGCCAGGGTGCAGGCGCCTCGAAGGTGCGAATGTTCGGGTCGGCCCCTCGGTCGAGTAGCAAGCGCACCACCTCGAGATGGCCGGAACCGGCGGCTCGGATCAGCGGGTTCTCGTCGCCCGGCACCACGAGGTCGACGTCCGCGCCCGCCTCGACCAGCAGGCGTACGATCTCGAGGTAACCGGCGTCGGCGGCCTGGATCAGCGGGCTGCC
>DATKCC010000074.1:0-3129 GCA_035513375.1 Thermoanaerobaculia bacterium
CTCCTGGGCCACCCTCAGAATTTCTTCTCGGGTGACGGAATCGAGGCGCTCCAGGAAGCGCTCGGGGGCGTGGTAGTCGTCGGGGAGGTCGTAGACCGCTAGCTGCTCGAGGTGGTAGAGGACTCCGTCGACCGTCTGGAGGGTATAGGGGAAGACTCCGAGGACGTAGCTCTTGGTGTCGCGAAGCTCCTCCTCGGCTACCGGTTCGCGGCGCAGGAGCTCGAGCTCGGCGAGGATCTCCCGCGCCGCGGTGCCCGCGCCCGGGTTGGCTACCGCGGTGTTGATTACGAACGGGCCCGGGCCGAGCCGGGGGACGAAGCGGCTCGAGACTCCGTAGGTGAAGCCGTGGCGCTCGCGGAGGTTCAAGTTGAGGCGGCTGGTGAACTTGCCTCCGAGAAGGGTGTTGAGGACCCCCAGCGCGGTCCAGTCTGGGTGGGTGCGCGGCACGCCGGCGTGACCCAGTCGAAGCTCGGTCTGGGCGGCTCCGGGCCGGTCGACGATCTGGACCTGCACCCGGTTGGCCGCCGGCGGCACGATTTCCGGCGCCGCCACCGGCGGGCCCGGCGGCTGGGCGCCCAGGACCTCGGTGGCGAGCGCGGCCAGGCGGTCCGGGTCGAGCGCGCCGGCGCCGATCAGGAGCGCGCCCTCGAGTCGGTAGTGGCGTTCGAAGAAGCCGGTGATGTCGTCGCGGGTGACCGACTCGATGTCGGAAGGCAGGCCGACCAGTGGCCGGCCGTAGACGGTGTCGCCGTAGACCAGTTGGTGGAAGCGGTCGCCGGCCACCACCCCCGGCTGGTCGCGGCGCCTGAGGAGGTCGGTCAGCCGGTGGCGGCGCGCCCGCTCGACCTCCTCGTCGGGGAAGGTCGGCCGGGTCGCGACCTCGGCGAGCAGCCGCAGCCCCTCCTCGAGGTAGCGGTCGAGGAGCCGTACCGAAACGCTTGCCACGTTCCAGTCGGCGCCGGTCTCTAAGCGGCCGCCGAGCCGCTCGACCGCCGAGGCGATCTCGAGCGCGCTCCGCTCCTGGGTACCCTCGTCGAGGAGGCCGGAGACCATACTGGCGAGGCCGGCGCCTCCGGGCGAATCGAAGCGGCCGCCGGCCGGCAGCAGGAGCGCGAGCTCGACCAGCGACGCCTGGGCGATCGGCGCCGGGATCAGCTCCACGCCCCCGGGCAGGGCGCGGCGGGAGAAGGCCGGGAAGCGGTAGGGTTCGACCGCGCCCGGCGGCGGCGGCCCGGTGCGATCGACCGCCGGCTCGACCGACCGGCCTCGACTCTCGATCACGCCGCCTCCCCGCGGGGGACGACGGTGACGACCGCGCGGCCCCCCTCGACCAGATAGCGGCGGGCGGCGTCCCGGACCGCTTCGGCGGTCACGGCGCCGTAGCGGTCGGCCTCGCCGAAGGCCCGGTCGGGCTCGCCGAAGAAGGTGGCGTGCTGGGAGAGCAGGTCGGCCCGTGCGTCGAGGGTCTGGAGGTCCTCGAAGAGGCCGGTCAGCACTCGGTTGCGGGCGCGCACCAGGTCCTTCTCGGTGGGGCCTTCGGCGGCCAGGCGCTCGAGGTGCTCGACGATCGCCCGCTCGAGCTCCTCGACCGGGCGGCCCGGGTTGGCGTTGGCGATGATCGTGAGCGGCGCCGTCAGCTCGGTCGGCAGGAGGTAGGCGGTGACGTTGCGGGCGAGCTCCCGGCGGTAGACCAGGTCTTCGTGGAGGACACTCGACTTGCCGCTGGTGAGGACCCGGGCGAGCAGATCGGCGGCGTACCAGCCGGGCTCGGCGTAGGCGGCCGCCTGACCCGCGAGGTAGACCCGGGCGAGCTGCACCTCGTCGGTGAGGCGCTCCCGCCGCTCGCCGGAGAAGGAGGGATCGCCGGGCACGACCGGCGGCGGCTTGGTGCCGGAGGCGAGCGGTCCGAACCAGCGCTCGACCGCCTCGAGCCCCGCCTCGGGCTCGAAGCTCCCGGCCAGCGTCAGCACGGCATTGGCCGGCGTGTAGTGGAGGCTGAAGAACTCCCGCACATCGTCCAGGCTCGCTGCGGCGATGTCCTCCAGGGTGCCGATCACGGGCCAGTGGTAGGGGTGCTCCGGCGGGAAGAGCAGCTCATTGATCCGTTCCGAGGCGCGGCCGTAGGGCTGGTTGTCGACCCGCTGCCGGCGCTCGTTGATGACCACGCTGCGCTGGGTCTCGAGCTTGGCCGCGGTCAAGGCCGGCAGCAGGAAGCCCATCCGGTCCGACTCGAGCCAGAGCCCGAGGTCGAGCTGGTTCGCCGGCAGGGTCTCGTAGTAGTTCGTCCGGTCGTACCAGGTCGAGCCGTTGGCCACGCCGCCCGCCTGCTGGAGGTAGCGGAAGTGGTCGGTGCCGGAGACGTTCTCGCTGCCCTGGAAGAGCATGTGCTCGAACAGGTGCGCGAACCCGGTCAGGCCCGGCCGCTCGTCCTTCGAGCCGACGTGGTACCAGAGGTTGATCGCCACCAGGGGCAGCCGCCGGTCGGGGTGGAGGACGACGGTGAGACCGTTGGCCAGCCGGTGCTCCTCGACCTCCCGAGGGTGGTTCGGCGATGCGGGATCGGGGGCCATGACGACGGGGCGGGAGCGCCGGGGCGCGCCGCAGTGTAGCAGCCTCTCAGGGAAGGCTCCAGCGGGGGGCTTGCTTACGCTGGTTTACCGCTGTATACTCCCGCCATGGCGAAACGATCGAGGGCAGGCAGGGACAAGAAGGGCTACCTGACCCAACGGCAGAAGGAGATCCTGGACTTCATCCAGGGCTTCCGCGAGGAGCGCGGCTACTCGCCGACCCACCTCGAGATCCGCCAGCGCTTCGACTACTCCTCCTACGGCACCGTCTACAAGCACCTGAAGCTGCTGGAGGACAAGGGCTACCTGACCCGGGAGCCGAACCAGAAGCGCGGCGTGATGCTGGTGGACGACAACCTCCCGAAGACCGGCCGGCACGAGATCGAGCTGCCGTTCTTCGGCCGGATCGCCGCCGGCAAGCCGATCGAGGCCCTGGCCGGCGACGAGACCCTCGGGGTGCCGACCCACCTGCTGGGCGGCGGTCGGCGCAACGGCGACCACTACGTGCTGCGCGTGGCCGGCGACTCGATGATCGACGAGGGGATCTTCGACGGCGACTACG
>DATKCC010000075.1:0-10285 GCA_035513375.1 Thermoanaerobaculia bacterium
GGCGGCCGAGTGGCTGGAGGCCGAGGGCGAGCTCCGCTTCCGCATCGCCGGCGAGGGGTTCCTGCGCGGCATGGTTCGCTCCCTGGTCGGCACCCTGATCGAGGTCGGCCGCGGCCGGCGGCGCCCCGAGGAGCTCCGGGCTCTGCTCACGGGAGCCCCGCGCGCGGCGGCCGGCCCCACCGCTCCGGCCCACGGCCTCTGCCTGGAACAGGTCGTCTACCCCGAGCGCTGGCGCGCCCTCGAGGCCTACCCCTTCGAGGTAGCCGGAGGCAGCGAACCCTCGTAGGGTGGGGCATCGGCCCACCGGTCATCCCAGCGGGGCTCGCGGAGGCGACGCAGGACCTGGTGGGCCCAGGCCCACCCTACGGCTCTGTCGAACGGGAGCGATACAATTCCCCCCGCCCATGCCCCGCGACGTCTCCCATCTCTACTCCCCCGGCTCGCCCGAGGAGCTCCTCGTTCGCCGGATCGACTTCGACCGGCTACCGCGCCACCTGGCGGTGATCATGGACGGCAACGGCCGCTGGGCGGCGGCGCGCGGCCTGCCGCGGGTGGAAGGGCACCGTGCCGGGGTTCGGGCGGTGCACGAGACGGTCGAGACCGCGGCGCGCCTGGGGATCGAGGTGCTGACCCTTTACGCCTTTTCGGTCGAGAACTCTAAGCGCCCGCGTTTCGAGGTCTGGACTCTGATGAACCTGCTCAAGGACTACGTCCGTCAGGAGCTCGACGAGATGGTCGCCAACGGCATCCGGTGCCGGCCGATCGGGCGCTGGCGGGAGCTCGATCCGTCGGTGGTGCGGGAGCTCGAACGGGCGGTGGAGGCGACCCGGCAGGGGACGGCCATGACCTTGAACATCGCGCTCAACTACTCGGGCCGGTGCGAGATCGTGGACGCCTGCCGCCAGATCGTCGCCGAGTGGGCGGGAGGCAAGCGGACCGATATCGACGAACAGACGATCGGCGAGCACCTCTCGACCGCCGGGCAGCCGGACCCGGATCTCCTGGTCCGGACCTCGGGCGAGATGCGGATCTCGAACTTCCTTCTCTGGCAGGTCGCCTACGCCGAGATCTGGATCACGCCCACCCTGTGGCCCGATTTCCGCCGGGCCGACCTCTACCAGGCGCTGGTCGACTTCCAGGGTCGGGAGCGCCGTTTCGGCACCGTCGCAGCGGAGCCGGGAGAGGACCTCGTCCTCGAGCGCCGCCCGGGTTCCTGAGCTCTTGCCATGCAGCGCCTCCTGACCGCCGCCGTCACGGTGCCGCTCGCGGTGGCGGCGGTGTTCTACCTGCCAAGCGTCTGGTTCTTCATCCTGAGCGCCATCGTCCTCGGGTGGGCGGCGGCGGAGTTCGTGCGCATAGCCCGGGTCTGGGCGCCCGGAGCGCCGATCGAGGCCCTGCCCGTCCTGGTGGTGCTGTCGGCGGTCTTCCTGGCGGACCTCGTCCCCCTCCACCGCGGCGGCCTGGCGCCCGAGCTCGAGCTCTACGCCGGCGCGCTCCTCGCCTCGGTAGGTGTGGGGACGCTGGTGCTGCTGGCCAAGACGCCGCTGCCGGAGGTGTTCCCGGCGCTCGGCGCCTTCGCCTTCGGCGTACCGTACTTCGCCCTGCCCATCGCGAGCCTCTACCGCGTCCACCGCCTGGACCCGTGGTTGCTGTTCCTGCTGCTGGCGATCGTCTGGCTGGGGGACACCGCCGCCTACTACGTAGGCTCCCGGCTCGGGCGCAACAAGCTCGCGGCGACGGTGAGCCCGAACAAGACCTGGGAGGGCGCGGTGGCGGGCTTCGCCACAGGTCTCGTGGTGACCGTCGCCTGGAGCCTCTGGCGCTGGGGGGAGGTCGACGGGCGGCTCGTCCTGGTCGGCGCCGCGACCGCGGTGGCCGCGCAGATCGGCGACCTGGTCGAGTCGATGATCAAGCGCGGCGCGGGCCTCAAGGACTCCGGCGACCTCTTGCCCGGCCACGGCGGCATGCTCGACAGGATGGACGCCCTGCTGTTCGGCTCGCCGGTGTTCTTCATCGGCTTGTGGATCACCCGGTTCGCCTCCCGCGCGGCTTGAGAGCCGGTGACGGAATCCCCGACCCGCCGCGGCGGGTTGTTCTAGAGTCCGCGCTCCGGGCTTCGCCATGGACTTCCTGACCACCCCCCTCAGCTTCGTCATCGTCCTGGGCGTCATCATCTTCGTCCACGAGGCGGGCCACCTGGTCGTGGCCAAGGCCTTCGGGGTTCGGGTGCTCGCCTTCTCCCTGGGCTTCGGCAAGCGGCTCTTCGGCTTCCGCCGCGGCGAGACCGACTACCGGGTATCGCTGATCCCCCTGGGCGGCTACGTGCGGCTGGGGGGCGAGAACCCGGACGAGTTCTCCGACGACCCGCGGGAGTTCCTGAACAAACCGCGCTGGCAGCGAATCCTGGTCTACCTCGCGGGGCCGGCGATGAACGTGGTGCTGGCGATCGCCATCATGACCGTTCTGTTCGCCGTGGGGACCGACGTCTCGGGCCACGAAGGGCGCGAGGAGGCGATGGTGGGGATGGTCGCCGAGGGCTCGCCGGGCGCCGCCGCGGGGCTCCGCCCGGGCGATCGGCTGCTCGCCGTCGACGGCAAGCCTATCGCGACCTGGGAGGACCTCGCGGTCGGGGTGAGCTTCTCGCCGGGCGAGCCGCTCGCGCTGACCGTCGAGCGCGGCGGCGAGCGCTTCACGACCACCGTCGTCCCGGAGGAGATCAAGCCCTACGGTTTCGGCGACATCGGCGTCTTTCCGCGGACGCTCCCGCGAGTGATCGGCCTCGAGGCCGGCGGTCCGGCGGAGCGGGCGGGGTTGGGCCCGGGCGACGAGATGGTGGCGGTCGACGGCCGGCCGATCGCCAACCCGAGCGAGTTCATCCAGTACATCGAGGAGCACGCCGGCGAGCAGGTGGTGCTGGGGATCCGGCGCGGCAGCGACCGGCTGGAGGTTCCGGTCGTACCCGGGGAGATCGACGGCCGGGGCAAGATCGGGGTCTACCTCGGGTCCTACGCCCGCTACCCTCTGGACGAGGCCCTGGTCCAGAGCCTCCGGTTCAACTGGAACATCACCGTCCGCACCCTGGGGGTGCTGAGCAAGATCATGACCGGTGAGGTTTCGGCCAAGCGCGCCGTCTCCGGGCCGCTCGACATCGCCTCGCTCTCCGGGGCGGCCCTCCAGGCGGGCATCGACCGCTTCGTCTATCTGGTGGCGATCATCAGCCTGTCGATCGCGATCTTCAACCTGTTGCCGATCCCGTTGCTCGACGGCGGCCAGATCTTCATCCTTCTGGTCGAGACCGTCCGCCGCCGGGACCTGTCGCTGGTGCTCAAGGAGCGCATCCAGCAGGTGGGATTCGTGCTGATCCTGATGCTGATGGCGGCGGTGATCCTGATGGACCTCTCGAAGCGGCTGCCTGACAACCTGTTCGGCGGGGGGTGACCTCGTCGCCGCGTTCGCGCACCCCTGCAGGCTGTAGGGGAGGAGCTTGTCTCCTCCCGGGGCGGGGGGTGGTGGTTTAACCGCGGGCGGAGGCAAGCTCCGCCCCTACAAGCTCCGCAGGAGCTCGAGGTCGCGGCGGTGGCCTTCGCCGTCGTCGCCGATCGGGGTCTCGACGATCATCGGCTTGCCCGCGGTCCGCGGGTCGTGGAGCAGGCGGGCGAAGGTCTCCTGGCCGATCGCGCCCCGCCCCACGTTCTCGTGCCGGTCCCGACGCGAGTCGAACGGCTGCTTCGAGTCGTTCAGGTGGAGCGCCCCCACCCGCTCCCAGCCGAGGACCTCCCCGACCTCCTCCAGCCACTCGTCGAGGCCGGCCGGCTCGTGTACCGCATAGCCGGCGGCGAAGGCGTGGCAGGTGTCGAGGCAGAAGCCCAGCCGCTCGGGGAACCGGCTCGCCCGCCGGATCGCCGCGAGCTGGGCGTTGCGGTGGCCGAGGACCGTCCCCTGGCCGGCGGTGTTCTCGAGCAGGACTCGGGCTCCCACCCGGGGCAGCGCCTCGAGCACCGCGTCGAGCGAGGCCGCGACCCGCTCGACGCCGGCTTCCTCACCGGCGCCCAGGTGCGCGCCCGGATGGACCACCAGGCCTTCGACCCCCAGCCGGTCGCACCGGTCGAGCTCGTCGGCCAGCGCCGCCCGGGAGCGGGCGAGGATGTCGGCGTCGGACGCGGCGAGGTTGATCAGATAGCTCGAGTGGGCGACGAGCGGGCCGATCGGCGAGGCGCCGTGGGCTTCGCGGAAAGCGGCCGCCTCGCTGTCGTCGAGCGCCCGCCCACGCCACTGGCTGGCGTTCTTGACGAAGATCTGGAGCGCCTGACAGCCGAGGTCGACGCCGCGCCCGATCGCCAGCGGCAGGCCGCCGGCGATCGATACGTGGGCGCCGAGCTGGGGGGGCATGGGTGGGATGATAGCCGGTGCTAGACTCGCCCGGATGTTGGCCAAGGCCCTCCGGGTCCTCGGGTTCCTCGCCTATCTCGGTTTCGTGGTCGCGGTCTTCGGGCTCGCGGCGTACGTCTCCTTCAGCCTGTTCGTCCGCAGCGGGGCGACCCGCACGCCGGCCCTGCTCGGGCTCCAGGTCGTCGAGGCGCGCCAGGCGCTCCGCGACCAGGGGCTCGAGCTTCGGGTCGAGGAGGAGGGGCGCTACGACGATGCGGTGCCGGCCGAGCACGTGGCCGTCCAGGAACCGGCGGAGGGCGCGCTGGTCAAGCGGGGGAGCGCGGTGACGGTGGTGCCCTCGCTGGGGCCCCAGCGCATCCGGGTGCCGGAGCTCCAGGGTCAGGGGCTGCAATCGGCCCAGGTGCTGCTCGTGGCCTCGAGCCTCGCGCTGGGACGCACGGTCGAGGTCTTCAGCCGGGACCAGCCCCCTGGAATGGTGGTGGCGCAGGAGCCCGTCGCCGGCCGGTCGGTCGCGCCGGGGGCTGCCGTCGACCTGCTGCTCGCCCGCCAGGGCTCCTCGGAGAGCTTCGTCATGCCCGACCTCGTCTACCGGGACTACGACCGGGTGCGGGGATTCTTCGCGACCCGAGGCTTCCGCCTGGGGAGCGTCAAGTACGAAGGCTACGAGGGCATCCGGCCAGGGGTGATCCTGCGCCAGTACCCCCTCGCCGGCCATCCGCTGGACCGCGTGGACGCGATCTCCCTGGTGGTGGCCGCCGAGCGCCGCGACACCGTCGAGCTGCCGGATCCGGCGGGAGCGCCGACGAGCCGCGGGCTGCGACCCGACGCCGGAGGCCGGCAGGGACGATGAAGCTCGCGCCTTCGATTCTGGCCGCGGACCTCGCGGACCTGGCCGGCGCTCTGCGGGTCTGCGAGGCCGGTGGCGCCGAAATGGTCCACGTGGACGTCATGGACGGCCACTTCGTGCCCAACCTGACCTTCGGCATCCCGGTCGTGGCGGCCCTCGACCGGCGGACCGACCTGCCTCTCGACGTACACCTCATGGTCTCGAACCCCGACCGGCTGCTCGACGACTACCTGGCGGCGGGCGCCGACCGGGTCGCCGTCCACTGGGAGGTTGCGATCCACCTCGACGCTCTCCTCCGCCGGATCCGCGCGGCGGGCGCAGCGGCCGGGGTGGCGGTCAACCCGACGACCCCCGTGGAGCTCCTGGAGGACGCTCTGCCCGCGCTCGACTTCGTGCTCTTGATGTCGGTCAACCCGGGGTTCGCCGGGCAGGCCTTCCTACCCGGCGCGCTCGACAAGGCGAGGCGCCTGGCGCGGCTGATCGAACGCCGCGGGGCCGCGGTCGAGATCGCCATGGACGGCGGCCTCGACGCCGAGACGACGCCGCGCGCGGTCGCCGCCGGCGTCGAGACCTGCGTGGTAGGCTCTGCGATCTTCGCACGGGAGGATCCGCTGGCCGCGATGGCCGAGATCCGGGCCCGCGCCGAGGGCGGAAAAGTATGACGGCAAGACGGGAAGCGACCGGGAACGGAGGCGTCGGCCGGCGGGTGCCGGCCGGGTCGTGGCTAGTCCTCGCCTGCCTGGCCCTGGGCGGGCTAGCCGCCTGCAAGGGCGGCCCCGCGGTCGATCCGATCCTCCAGCTCTCGGCCCAGGAGGCCCTGGCCCGCGGCAAGGAGCTCATGGCCGACGAGAAGTACGCTCGGGCGCGCGACTACCTGAACCACGCCTTCGAGGTGTCGCCCAACTCGCTCGAGGGCCGCGAGGCCCTGCTCCTGGTCGCTGACTGCTTCCACCTCGACGGCGGCCGCGCCAACTTCATCCAGGCCGAGGCCAAGTACCGGGACTACCTGAACCGCTTCCCGACCAGCGACCGCGGGCCGTACGTCCAGTTCCAGATCGCCAACAGCCTGGCCCAGCGCATGGGCCGTCCGGACCGGGACCTGACCGCCACCCACGAGGCCCTCGAGGCCTACGAGGACCTGCTGCGGCTCTATCCCACCAGCGAGTACGCCGCCCAGGCGCGGGAGAAGATCCGCGTGGTCGAGGAGAACCTGGCGGAGCACGAGTACGTGGTGGGGGACTTCTACCTGCGCTATCGGCTGCCGCGAGCGGCGGTGCAGCGCTTCGAATACCTGCTCGAGAACTATCCGGGCTACAGCGAGAAGGAGAAGGTCCTGTTCAAGCTCGGCGTCGCCCAGGCCCAGGGCCGGCTGCCGGCCGAGGCCCGGGAGACTTACGAGAGGCTGGCCCGGGAGTTCCCGGAGAGCCCCTACCTCTCGCGGCTTCCCGAGATCCCGGATGCCGACGAAGCGGGGGGCGAAGCCGACGGCCTCGAAGCCGCCGAGACCAGCCAGGAGGGCTCTCGATGACCCCGTTCGACAGACCCTTGACGGCGCTGCCGGCGGCGGCGCTCGCTCTCGCCCTGCTCGCGGGTTGCTCGGGCTCGGGGGTGATGGGCGCCCGAACCTCGGACCGGCCTCCCGCCGATGTCCAGGAGCTTCGCGCCAGGGTTCTGGAGCTCCAGCGCCAGGCGGCGGTGACCGAGGTCGAGCTCGAGCGCCTGCGCCGCAAGGTAGCCGAGCTCGAGTCCCGTCTCGGGGGCGGCTCCGCGGCTCGGCCGGCCGAAGCGGCCCGCTCGCCGGCGCCCACCGCCCCATCCCGGAGCTCGGCCCCCTCGCCGCCGGCACCGAGGGAGCCGGTGCTCGAGGTCGAGGACCTCTCAGGGGAGGAGGCCTCGCGCCGCGGCCCCACTCCACCGTCGGCGCCGCCCCGGGCGGTGGAGGAGCGGGCGCCCTCGGGCAGCGTCCCGGCGCCGCAGGGATCGGCCGCGGCGAGCGCGATCACGCCGGAGGCCCAGGCCCTCTACGACCGCGGCTACACCCTCTACCATCAGGGCCGGTACGTCGACGCCGAGTCGAGCTTCCAGCGTTTCATCCAGAGCCATCCGGCTACCGAGCTGACCGACAACGCGCAGTACTGGATCGGCGAGAGTCGGCTCGCCCGCGGCGACGTTGCAGGAGCCCTCGCGGCATTCCGGGAGGCGGTGCAGCGCTTTCCCGAAGGCAACAAGGTTCCGGACGCCCTGCTCAAGGTGGGCGAGGCCATGGCCTCGCTCGGCGACGTCGAGGGCGCCCGGGAGGCCTACCAGGAGGTGGTGCGCCGCTACGCCGGCTCGACCGCCGCGGCGGTCGCTCAGGACCGCCTGCGCTCGCTGCCGTAACCAGGGCCGGCCTGCCTGCCGGGGCTTCAACCATCGCTTGAGCTTTGTCCTGTAAGCTCCGGTCGGGCTTGACAGAATCGGACCGAAGGGGTAGCGTTCATAGCCGAATCACTATAGAAACACCGTAGCTCTGATACGGCCGCGCCCCGGGCAGACTCCGGACCGCCGGGCCAGAACCACCGGGAGGGGACTTGTGATGACCGAGCTCCGAGGGTTCGTAGCGAGCCTGAGTACCGCCCTCCTCGCCACCGTCCCTGTGGCCGCCGCCGAGCGGCCGCCGCAAGTGCTCCATCTCGTCGGCGACCATTGGACCGCCTGGGATCCCCCGCGGAGCTTCCCCGAGGGGGCCACGGTCTACACCATCGTGTCCGGCGATACGCTCTGGGACCTCGCCTCCCGGTTCTACGGCGATCCCTACCTCTGGCCGCAGCTCTGGGAGCAGAATCGCTACATCCTCGACGCCCACTGGATCTACCCGGGGGATCCCCTGCTGATCGACGTCGAGGTGACCTCGGCCGACGAGTACGCCGAGGCGGTCGCCGAGCCCGCGCTTCCCGCTACACCGGGGGAGCCGGAGGACCCCTTCCGCGGGATCCTCACCGCCGAGAAGGCGATGGGCCCGCCGGTGCCGCTGGGCGCGGAGTCGGACATCTACTGCTCGGGCTTCCTGGGACCTCCGGAGGTCGCGTTCCCCTTCGCCCTGATCGGCTCGGAGCACGGGGCGCTCCGCCCCCAGCTCGGGTCGGGCGCGGGCGGCGCCAGCTCGACCAGCTTCGAATCGACCGTCGAGACAGTGCGGTTCGATCTCGCGACCGGTGACGTGGTCTACGTCAACGGGGGCCGGGTGGCGGGTCTCGAGCCCGGCCAGATCCTCGAAGCCGTCTTGCCGGGTGACCTCGTGACCCATCCCGTCGACCGGCGGCGGGTGGTCGGCCGCTACTTCGACACCCGGGGGCGCGTGCGGGTGCTCTCGGTCCAGGAGGAGACCGCGATCGGCGAGATCCTAGAAGCCTGCGGCCCGATCAACGTCGGCTTCCTGCTGCGGCCGTTCGAGATCCAGCCGGTGCCCCTCGGTCGCACCAGCCGGATGCGACCGCTGAACTTCCCCGTCGCCGTGGACGAGCTGACCGACGCTCCGGTCATCGTCTGGTCCGAGGACCGGTTCGTCTCGATGGGGCAGGGCAACCTGGTCTACATCGATCGCGGTGAGGCGCAGGACGTCCTCCCCGGCGACGTCTTCACCATCTACCGGCGTAACAAAGAGGGCCTGCCGCCGGTCGTCCTGGGCGAGCTCGCGGTGCTCTCGGTCGAGGCGGACACGGCCCTCGCGAGGATCCTCGAGAGCCGGTACGTGGTCTACGTCGGCGACCTGCTGGATCGAAAATAGACCGGCGCTCGGCCGGCGGGAGCCCCCGGTCCTGTGCTAAGCTCAGGGCTCTTCCTCGCCGGTACCTGATGGTGGTCACTGACCTCAACGGCCGCTTGCGCCAGATCGTGGACGAGCTCGTGGTCCGCGGGGTGACCCTCGAGCAGGCGCGGCGCGAGTTCGAGCGCCAATTCATCGTCTCCTCGCTCCAGTCGAACGGCCTCAACGTCGGCCGCTCGGCCGACGCCCTCGGCGTCCACCGCAACACCCTGCGCAACAAGGCCGAGAGCCTTGGCGTCGCCATCGACGAGCTGCGCGCGGCGCGGCGGCGATCGCGGCGCCAGGACTCGGGCACGGATCTGGCGTAAAAATTACAACCAGGAATTCAATCCTACAGGTCTAGGTTGTTTAGGACCGAAGGCGGGCTTGAACGTGTAAGAAAGGGGACAAGCCGTCGGGGCAAGCGGCAAGGGGGTTTGCGGGCCCTTGCACCGGCCCGCACCCGCCCTGGTCCGAGTTGGCGAAAAATCTACAACCATGCGAGATTTTCAAAGGATGGACACACGATGATGAATGGGAACCTCGGACGTAGGGTCACCCAGAGGTCCGTGGTGACCGGAATCCTGGCTCTCGTGTTCCTCGGGGTGGACACCTCTCCGACGACCTCATCCGTACCCTCTTCCATACCCGAACCCCCCGACCTAGAGCACGTGGCGATGCTCGAGGATCTGGCCGCTTGGATGGTCGGTCCTGCAGCCGACCGGCGCCAAATCGACACGCTCGCCCGGGCGGGTCTCTCCCAGCTCATCCGGGAGGAGCCGCGACGGTTCGAGCTGTTCCGCGCCCACCTCGACCGCCGGGCGGAGCGCAACTTCCTGCGCAGCCTGCCGTACGGCGACGAGATCGGGCAGACCGCCGCCCGCCACCGTCTCGACGGTCTGCTGCTTGCCGCTCTGGTCGAGGCCGAGTCGAGCTTCCTACCCAACGCCATCTCCCCGGTGGGCGCCGTCGGCCTGACCCAGGTGATGCCCGCCACCGCCGCCTGGCTCGGCGGCAAGGGCGACCTGACCGACCCCGACTCGAACCTCGAGCTGGGCGCCCTCTACCTGAGCCGTCTGATCGACCGGTTCGACGGCGATCTAGAGCTGGCCCTGGCGGCCTATAACGCCGGGCCGACCAACGTGCTGCGCTACGGGGGAGTGCCTCCCTTCCGGGAGACGCGGAGCTACGTGCGGAAGGTGCTGTCGATCTACGCCGGTCACAACTGGCAGGTCTGGCAGATCGCTCCGGATCCGGCGCTGCTG
>DATKCC010000076.1:0-5145 GCA_035513375.1 Thermoanaerobaculia bacterium
ATTCATCCGCTCGATGGCGACCCGGGGCGCCCTCGGCGGGCTCGCCGCCGCCTCCCACGACGCGATCGACGTCCTCGACGCCGCCGGTTTCGACCTGGTCCTGGTCGAGACCGTGGGAGTGGGGCAGGACGAGGTCGACGCCGCCCGGGCGGTCGACACGGTGGTGGTCGTGGTGGTGCCGGAGATGGGCGACGAGGTGCAGGTGGCGAAAGCCGGCCTGCTCGAGATCGCCGACGTCTTCGTGGTGAACAAGGCGGACCGGGAGGGCGCCGACCGGATGCTGGCGGCGCTCAGGATCATGCTCGCCGTGGCCGGCGAGGCCGGCGAGGACCGCACGCCCGAGGAGCCTGGGGCCGAGCTCGCCTGGCAGGCGCCGGTCGTCGCGACCGTCGCCACCCGCGGGGAGGGGGTGGGGGAGGTGGCCGCCGCCATCGCGGATCACCGGCGGTACCTCGAGCGGAGCGGGGCCCTCGGCCGGCGGCGCCGGGAGCGGCTCGCGCTCCGGGTGGAAGGGGCGCTCAAGGCCCGGCTCCTCGAGCGGGTCGGGGGGCGGGCGGGGCTCGGGGCCGCGGTGGCGAACGCGGCGGCGCGGGAGTGCTCCGACCCCTACCGCCTGGCGGACCGCCTCCTCCGCGAGCTCGGCGGGGGGCCGGGGAGGCGGGAGGGACCGGCGCCATGATCGGCAAGCTCGACCACGTGGGGATCGCAGTCCGCTCGATCGCGGAAGCCCGGAAGTTCTGGGAGGCCCTGGGGCTCCGGGTGACGGCGATCGAGGAGGTACCCCAGGAGGGGGTGCGGGTGGCGATAATCCCCTGCGGCGAGAGCCGGATCGAGCTCCTGGAGCCGATCGGAGAGGGGTCGGTCGTCGCCGCTTTCCTGGAGCGGCGCGGCGAGGGCGTCCACCACGTCTGCCTGGGCTCGGACGACGTCGCCGCGGAGGATGAGGCGCTTCGGGCAGCCGGATTCGAGGTGTTGCGGCCGGAGCCTACGCTCGGCGCAGGCGGCTCGCGGGTGCAGTTCGTCCACCCGCGGAGCGCGCACGGGGTTCTGGTCGAGCTGGCCCAGCCCGCGAGGCCGGCGGAGGATGGCTAGATCGATGCCCGGTCCCGCCGGAGGCGCCCGCGCCCGGCCGCCCGAGATCCCGCCCGGCTCGGCGGTGATCGTCAACCTGATCTCTCCTGCGGAGAAGTACTGGGGGGTCTTGGGCGAGATCGGCGCCGCGGGCGTCACGCTGCGGGGGATCGGTCTCGAGAGCTTCGACGATTGGACGGCCCAGGCGGCGCGGGGCGCGGAGCGGGCCCTCGACCTCGCGACCATGTTCTTCCCCCTCTTCCGCGTCGAGCGGATCTTCCTCGACGAGCCGGTGGGAGAGGTCGAGAGCTACGGCCAACGCTTCCTTCGCCGGGTCGGCCGACCGGTCGAGGAGTACCTGTAACCGTGAGAAAGAGGCTTGTGAGGGGGGAGAGGGACCGAGGGTGAGGCGGGTGATCCGGCCGACCTAGAACTGCACGTTCTCGACGAAGAAGCGCGACAGCTCGGTGCCGTCCTCGACCAGCAGCCGGGCGAGCTCGGGGGTGAGGACGAACTGCCCGGCGCGCTCCCGATCGGGGGTCGCGAGGTACAGCTCCAGTGCCGCGACCTCTCCCGGGTGGCTCTCGCGGGTGGCGAGCAGCGCCTCGGCCGCCACCTCCAGGGCCCGGAAGACCGACGCCTCGGAGTTGGTGCTGATCGCGGCGTAGAGCCGGTCCAGCTGGGAGCCCTGGTAGAGCTCGACCCTGTCGACCCCCTGGCCGCGGAAGAACCGTTGGATCTCGGCCGCCAGCTCGAGGTCGCGGAAGGCCCGGGGCGGCAGGCTCGAGAGGTCGGTGTAGCCGGCCGCGGTCCGTGCGGTCCCGCCTCCTGCAACCGGGCTATCGCGGAGGTGGGGTTCCAGCCGGTCCCGGGCGGGCTCCCGACTCGCCAGCTCTGCCAGGCTCTTCTGCCGCTCCTGGGGCTCGGGGGCGGCGCTCACCTGCTTGGTCTCGGGCCGCTCGATCACCTCGGCCTGGCCGTAGCCCCGGCGGTTCGCCTCCACGGTCGCTTCGCGGTCGATCTCGCTGGCATCGATGAAGCTCTGCGTGCCGCCCGGAAGGGTGATGATCGCTCTGCCGTCTCGGATCTCGTACTCCTTCTCGGCGACGATCCTCGAGCCGTCCTTGAGCACCACGACGTAGGCCGCGGCGGGCGCGGCGAGGAGGGTGGCGAGCAGGACCCCCAGGACCGCCGGTCCGAGGGCTAGGGCAAGACGGCGGCTGCGGCCTAGGGAGGACATGGCTCTGCTACTATACTCGAACGCCTTCCGGGCCCCTGCCGAGCAGGCGTCGCCGGTCGGAGGAGACGCGCGATGCTGATCGTGATGAAGATGGACGCCACCAGGGAGCAGGTGGACCAGGTGGTCCGCAAGGCCGAGGTGCAGGGGCTCAAGGCCCACCCGATCCCCGGCGCTCAGCGCACCGCGATCGGCATCACCGGCAATCTGGGAGTGGTCGAGCCGGCGCACTTCGAGACCCTGGGCGGGGTGCTCGAGGTCATCCAGGTCAGCCACCCCTACAAGCTCGTCTCCCGCGAGTTCCAACCCGACGGCACGGTGGTCGAGGTCGCCGGGGTCAAGATCGGCGGCCCGGAGCTGGTGGTCATCGCCGGCCCCTGCTCGGTCGAGAGCCACGAGCAGACCCTGCGGCTCGCCCGGATTGTCAAGGCGGCCGGCGCCCAACTCCTGCGGGGCGGTGCGTACAAGCCGCGGACCAGCCCTTACAGCTTCCAGGGCCTCGGGCTCGAAGGCCTGAAGATCCTCGCCCGGGTGCGCGAGGAGACGGGGCTCCCGGTGGTCACCGAGGCGACCGACATCGACGTCCTCGACGCGGTCGCCGAGTACGCCGACATGGTCCAGATCGGTGCCCGCAACATGCAGAACTACACTCTGCTCAAGCGCGCCGGCCGGTGCGGACGGCCGGTGCTGCTCAAGCGCGGGATGAACGCCACCATCACCGAGCTGCTGCTTGCCGCCGAGTACCTCCTCGACGAGGGCAATCGCCAGGTCGTCCTTTGCGAGCGCGGCATCCGGACCTTCGCCGACCACACCCGCAACACCCTCGACCTCTCGGCCGTGCCGGCGGTCAAGCGGATCAGCCACCTGCCCATTCTGTGCGATCCGAGCCACGCGAGCGGCAAGCGCCACAAGGTGCTGCCGCTCGCGCGGGCGGCGATCGCCGTGGGCGCAGATGGGCTGATGGTCGAGGTCCACGACCAGCCAGAGCGCGCGCTCTCGGACGGCCTCCAGGCGATCCTTCCCGAGGAGCTCGAGCGGTTGATGGAGCAGGCTCGCGCCCTCGCCCCGATGGTCGAGCGCACCCTTCCCGCCCTGGTCGCCCTGTGAGGGTCAGGACGGGAGGGTGGGAGAGCGAGCGAGGGTGAGGGGGGTGGCCCAGTCCGCCCTGCTGGTCCTCGAGGACGGCTCGGCCTTCGAGGGCCGGGCCGCCACACCTGGGACGCGCTTCGGCGAGGTGGTCTTCAACACCTCCATGACCGGCTACCAGGAGATCCTGACCGACCCCTCCTACCACGGGCAGATCGTGGTCATGACCCAGCCGCACATCGGCAACTACGGGGTGAGCGAGCGGGCGGCCGAGTCCTTCCGCCCCTGGGTCGAGGGCTTCGTCGCCAGGAAGCTCACCCGTGAGCCGTCCGGCGAGCCCGGGGAGCGGGCGGGGGGCGGGCTCATTGCCTATCTGCGCAACGCCGGCATCCCGTCGCTCGACGGCATCGACACCCGGGCGGTGGTGCGGCGGATCCGGGAGCGCGGCGCCCTTCGCGGGGTGCTGACGAGCGAACGCTCGGACGCCGGCGCCCTCGCTGCGGAGCTCGCCGACTTCCCGCCCATGACCGGCCGCGCCCTGGTCGACGACGTGACCTGCGCCGAGGTCTACGAGCTCGCCGCCGAAGGCGTGGAACGCTGCCATCTGGCGGTCTACGACTACGGCGTGAAGCGCAACATCCTGCGCTCTCTCGCCCGCCGCGGCGCCCGGGTCACGGTCCTCCCGGCGCGAACGCCCGCGGCCGAGTGCCTCTCCCTCGGGCCGGACGGGGTGGTGCTCTCGAACGGCCCCGGTGACCCGGAGCCGCTGGCCGGGATCGTCGACGAGGTGCGGGAGCTCACCCTCTCGGGCACGCCGATCTTCGGCATCTGCCTCGGCCATCAGCTCCTCGGGCTAGCCCTGGGCGCACGCACCTTCAAGCTCAAGTTCGGCCATCACGGAGGCAACCAGCCGGTCAAGGACCTGGCGACCGGGAAGGTGTCGATCACCAGCCAAAACCACGGTTTCGCGGTCGACCCGGCGAGCCTCCCGGCGACCGTTCGCCCCACCCACATCAACCTCAACGACGGCACCCTCGAAGGCCTCGCGGTCGAGGGCCGGCCGGTCTCGGCGGCCCAGTACCACCCGGAGGCGGCGCCCGGGCCGCACGAGGCCGCGGCGCTCTTCGACCGCTTCCTGGAAGCGGTCCGCGGCCGTTCCTGAGCCATGGCGAGCGCGCCCCTCGCCGGGCCGGTCCCCTGGACGGTCGCCTGGCGGTTTCTGCGCCACCGCCGGAGCAGGCTGCTCGATGGCACCGCCCGGGCGGCCCTGGCGGCGACCGCCCTCGGGGTGACCGCCATGGTCATCGCCATGGCCCTGATGAGCGGCTACCGCGAGGACCTCCAGACGAAGCTCCTGTCGGGCAACGCCGCGGTGCTCGCCTACCCGATCGCGCCGGGCGACGGTGGGGCCGACCTCCCGGCCGAGGCGGTCGTAGAGCTCGAGGCCGTCGCCGGCGTCGTGCGCGTGGGCCAGGTGGCCTACGCCCAGGGGGCGATCTCAGCGGCCGAGCGCGGGGACGGCGGCGAGGCGCGGCAGGTGGAGGTGACGCTCCGCGGGGTCGAGCCGGGCGCCGGCGTGCTCGGGGCCAGCGCCGAGCAGCTCGCCGCGGGCGAGGACGGCGTCCCGGGCACCGTCCTCGGGTCCGAGCTCGCCCGCGCTCTCGGGGTCGGCCCCGGGGAGGCTCTCCGGCTGGTGGTCCTGGGCTTCCGCGACGGCCGGCCGCGCTTTCGCTACGCATCGCTCCGGGCGA
>DATKCC010000077.1:0-2461 GCA_035513375.1 Thermoanaerobaculia bacterium
GTAGGCCGGCCGGGGCTGGGGCTCGTAGTAGGGGGCGGTTCCTGCGGCGGTCGGCTGCGCGGGCTCGTTCATGGTCTCTCCTGGGTCAGTCCTTCGGGTTCGCTGAGGGCGTCTCGTCGCCGCTCTCCAGAAGGGACGCAGCGCGCTCGAAAAGGGTTCCGGCCCACTCCCGGCTGGTTTCGGCCAGCACCTCCGCGCGGCGGCCGAGCTCGGTGAGGCTCGCCCCCACCGCGACCAACCGACGGGCCGCGCCCCGCGCGGCGCTCGAGCTCCGCAGCGACGCGCCGGCCGCTCCCACCCGCTCTTCGAGCTCGGCAACCGGGGCCTCTAGCTGAGTGAGCGGGTTCTCTCGGGTGAGCTCGATCGCCCGCTCCGGGACCGCCTGGAGCGGCGCCTCGGGAGCGGCGAAGATCGGCAGGGCGACCAGCGTCAGGACGAAAGCGGCCTCCCAGGCGAAGCGGGGCCGCCTCACCCAGCGCGGCCAGCTCTCCAACCGAGCTCGCTGCCACCGCCGGCGCCACCGGACGGCCGGCGGCAGGGTTGCGGCCAGGACGCCGTCGGCGAATCCGGGATCGGGGTGCACCTCGGCGAGGTGCGGTAGGTCCTCGGCCAGCGCCGGCAGGACCGCGGCGGTCGCCCGGCACTCCCCGCATCCCGCCAGGTGGAGGTCGAGGAGCTCGCGGTCGACCGGCGGCAGCTCCTCCCCGGACCCCTCGGCCGGCCGATCGTCCGCCGGCTCCTCCGGCCGAGCGGCGGACGCCAGGAGCTCCTCGGCCCGGCGGCAGGCGGGGCCGCTAGTGCGCTCCAGCACCCGGGCGAGGAGGGCTTCGAGCTCCTGGTCGAGATCTGGCTCGTGATCGGGGCGGTCCATCGTTCAGGCTCCATAGGAGGGGTCGAGGCGCCGCACCGCCTGGGCGAGCTCGAGCCGCGCCCGGTTGGTCCGCGACTTGACGGTGCCCAGCGGCAGCGCCAGGAGGCCGGCGATCTCCTCGAGCTTCATCTGCTGGATGTCCTTGAGCAGGATCATCTCGCGGTTGGTTTCGCTCAGGGTGCCGAGGGCGCGGTAGACAAGCGCCCTGCGGGCGTCGCCGAGGAGCGCCTCCTCGAGCGACGGCCCGGGGTCCGCGGCCTCGGCCGCCTCCTCGGCCGGCACCGCCACCGCCGGCCGGCGCACCCGCAGGCGCCGGAGCCGGTCGATCGCGCAGTTGCGGGTCAGGCGCAGCAGCCAGGGGACGAACGCCTGCCCTTCCTCGAGGCTCGCGAGGCCGCGGTAGACCTTGATGAAGGCGTCCTGCGCGGCGTCGCGCGCCTCGTCGCGGTCTCGCAGGTAGTGGAGCGCCACGCCGAAGACCCGCGCCTGATGGCGGCGCACGAGCGCCTCCCAGGCCAGGTCGTCGCCCTGGCGGCAGCGTTCGAGGAGGGTGTCGAGGTCGAGCAACCGGTCTCCGGTCGATCCGCGTTCACCCAGGAGAGACGCAGCCGGCGCCGGAAAGGTTCGTGGACCGCCGCGAGCTCAGCCGGTTTCCGGCCCCCGGAGGGGCGGCAGCCCCGCCTCGATCCGCTCCCGGTCGGGCTCGAGCCAGGGCGGCAGGATCAAGCGCTCGCCGAGGTGCTCGGCGTCCTCGTCGGCGGTGAAGCCGGGGCCGTCGGTCGCGAGCTCGAAGAGCACTCCGCCCGGCTCCCGGAAGTAGACCGAGCGGAACCAGAAGCGGTCGATCACCGGGGTCGGCTGCCGGCCGGCGGCAGCGACCCGGTCGCGGAGCGCGAGCTGCTCGGCGTCGTCCTCGACCCGGAAGGCCACGTGGTGGATGCCGCCGGTGCCCCAGGCGCCGCGAGGGCCGGCCGGGACCTCGCTCACGTCGACCCGACGGCTCGCCCCGCCGCCGTCCGCCCCGAACCGGTGCCAGCCGGCCTCCTGCCCCGCCGCAGCGAAACCGAGCACTTCGATCAGGAAGCGCGCCGTCGCCGCGAGGTCGCGCTCGGAGAGCCGGACGGCCTGGAAGCCGCGCACCTGGTGGCGCTCGGGGACCGGGCTCCGGGGCCAGGGAGCGGTCTCGAGCGGCGCTTCGGTCTCGGTCAGCGCCAGGTCGAGCCCGTGCGGATCCCTAAAGGTGAGAACCGTCTCGCCGAACCGCCGCCCGGGGGGGCCGACGCCGACCCCCGCCCCGGCCAGCCGCCCGGCCCAGTAACCGAGGCTCCCCGGCGGCACCGAGAAGCCGACCTCGACCGCCTGGCCGGTGCCCTTGACCGCCGGCCCCATCTGCGGCCACGGGAAGAAGGTGAGGTCGGTCCCCGGCCGGCCCTCGTCGTCGGCGAAGAACAGGTGGTAGGTGTCCGGAGCGTCCTGGTTGACCGATTTCTTGACCAGGCGCAGGCCGAGCACGCCGGTATAGAAGTCGAGGTTCTCCTGGGGATCGCCGGCGATGGCGGTCACGTGGTGGATGCCGTGGGCCGAGGGTTC
>DATKCC010000078.1:0-6159 GCA_035513375.1 Thermoanaerobaculia bacterium
TGGCGATACAGCCTCGCCAGCCGGTGGGGCGAGATGCCGCACAGATAGAGACCCCAGATCAGCCAGTTCCGGGCCACCGTGCGCAGAACGCCCCCGGTTTCGTAGCGGCGGGCCGAGGTGGTGACCCGCAATGGCAGGACGGCGATCCGGCCCCGGCGCCGGAGCCGCCGAATGAAGTCGAGATCCTCCAGGATCGGCCACTCTCGGAATCCGCCGAGCTCGACGAACGACTTCCGGGTCACGAATTGCGCCTGATCGCCGAGCGGCGCCCGGGTAAGCCGCGTCCGAAGGTCGACCAGACGGGCGCCCAGGCGCATCCACGGCCGGTCCGAGTCGAACCGAAGCAGAAATCCGCCCCCCCGGGCGCCGGCGCCGACCGCCGTGCGGACCGCGTCCACGCCCCCTGGCGGGAGCGCGGTGTCGGCGTGGAGGAAGAGGAAGACGTCGGCTCCGGCGGCAGCCGCGGCGCGGTTGAGCTGGCCACCCCGACCCGTCGGCCCGCAGACGACGCGGGCGCCCAGCTCGCGGGCCAGGCGCGGCGAAGCATCCCGGCTGCCGCCGTCCGAGACCACGACCTCGTCGGCGGCGCCGATGGCCGCCGGCAGGTGGCGGCGGAGGCTCTCCTCCTCGTCCAGCGTTGGGATCAGGATGGCGACCGTGGGGCGCTGCGTACCTCGAGCCGGAGGTCGATTCGAAACTCTGTCCGAGGCCTGGTCCGAGCCGACGCGGGGCAAGGCGCAGGGATGCTAGCATGGCTCGCTTCATGGCCCACCTCTCCCACCTCGACGAGCGCGGCGTCGCCCGCATGGTGGACGTCTCGGACAAGCCGATCACCCGGCGGGTGGCCGAAGCTTCCTGCCGCGTCCTCATGGCGCCCGAGGTCGTGAGTCGCCTCGCCTCCCTGCCCAAGGGCGACGCCTTCGCCGTCGCGCGCCTCGCCGGGATCGGCGGCGCCAAGCGGACGGCGGACCTCATCCCGCTCGCCCACCCGCTCGCACTCGACCAGGTGGAGGTCGACCTCGAGCCCGCCGGCGGCGAGGTGCGGATCCGGAGCCGGGTGGTGACCACGGCCCGCACCGGTGCCGAGATGGAGGCGTTGACCGCCTGCGCCACCGCCGCCCTAGCCCTCTACGACATGGTCAAGGGGGTAGCGCGGGGCGCGGTCGTCACCGACCTCCGGCTCGAGGCCAAGAGCGGCGGCGCCCGCGGCGATTACCGGCGCCCGCCGGACGCGCCGGAGATGGCGTGACCGCTCTCACCACCGGCCTCGACCGGTTGCTCGCGGACCGGGCGCGGCGGCTCGCCGGCCGCTCCTACGCGTTGCTCGCCCACGGCGCCTCGGTGACCGCCGACCTGGTCCCCGCCCACCTGGCTCTCGCTCGCTCCGAGGCCGGGCCGCCGGCCCTCCTGGTCGGCCCGGAGCACGGCTTCTACGGCGTCGAGCAGGACATGGTCGCCGCCCGGAGCACGACCGACCCCTGGACCGGAGCGCCCATCGCTTCACTCTACGGCGACTCGGCCGCGTCGCTCCGGCCCGACCCCGCCGTCTTCGCCGGCATCGAAGTCCTGGTGGTCGACCTGCAGGACGTGGGGAGCCGCTACTACACCTACGCCGCCACCGCGGTCTGGGCCGCCGAGGCGGCGCTCGCCGCCGGCCTCGAAGTGTGGATCCTCGACCGGCCGAACCCGCTCGGGGGCGAGCTGGTCGAGGGCGGCACCGTCCGCCCCGGCTTCGAGTCATTCGTCGGGGCCTTCGCGATGCCGGTGCGGCACGGCCTGACCCTGGGCGAGCTCGTTCGGATGGAGGCCCGGCGCCGCCGGCTCCCGGAGGGGCTCACCGTCTGGCGGATGGAGGGCTGGGAGCGCCGTCAGCTCTGGGAGGAGACGGGCCGGCCGTGGATCGCGCCCTCGCCCAACATGCCCACCGCCGCGACCGCGGCCCTCTACCCCGGGGGCTGCCTGGTCGAGGCGACGACCCTCTCCGAAGGCCGCGGAACGACCCGCCCGTTCCAACTGGTCGGGGCGCCCGGGGTCGATCCGGTGCTCGTGGCCCGCCGTCTCGCCGAGCGCCTGGCGGCGGCCTCGGCGGGGGAGCCCGGAGTGGCCGGAGTGCCGACCTACTTCCGGCCCGGGTACCAGAAGCACGCCGAGGAGCGGTGCGGCGGCGTCGAGCTGGTGGTCACCGACCGGGCGGATCTCCGCCCCTACCGGCTGGGGGTCCTTCTGCTCGCCGCCTTCGCCGAGGCGGCGCCCGAGGCCTTCGGCTGGCGCGACGAGCCCTACGAGTTCGTCGTCGACCGGCCGGCGATCGACCTGCTCACCGGAAGCGAAGCCTGCCGCCGGGCGCTCGAGACCGGCGCCGGGCTCGAGGACTGGATCGAGAGCTGGCGGGCCGATGAGGAGGCGTTTCGCGACGAGCGCCGGGCGAACCTCCTCTATCCGGAGGCGGGGACTCCCCCCGGAGAGGACTCGGCCTTCGGGCCCGGCCAGCCGGGGGTCGCTTGAAGCGGATCCACCTGCTCCGGTTCGACGGCCCGCCCGCGGCGCTCGCACCCCTGTTCGAGGCGGTGCGGGCCGAGGGGCTGCGGGCCGGCTGGCTCGAGCTCGATCCGGAGCCCGCCGATGCTGGAGACGGGTCGCCGCCGGGAGAATCCTCCGGGCCCCTGGCCGAGGGTCGATCCGAGGGTCGATTCGCGCCGGGGGCCGCGGTCTCGGCCGGAGCCTTCCGGGAGGCGGCGGTCGCGCCGGGGCGGGTCGTCGCGATCAAACGGGTCGTGGGCCCGCCGGTGCTCCGGGATCTCCTCCGGGAGCACTTTCTCGGCTGCGCGTTGGTGATGGTGCGGGGGGGTGGGCCGGCGAGCGCCTTCGAGGCCGAGCTCGTCGAGGTCCCGGCGTTGGAGACGGCGGCGGGGAGCCTCCGGATCGCGGCGCCGGGGCAGGGCACCCTCGAGCTCTCGCCACAGGGTCTCGCTGCACGCCTCCGCCGCCCCCGCCCGTGGAGCTAGCAGAGGACTCAAGCGGGCAGCACGAGGGCCGGGAGGGGGCGTCCCTCTCCCACCAAGAGCTGCCCGAAGCCGTCGCCAGCGAGAGGCGCTCATCGGTTTGAGGCGGAGCCTCTCTAGATATGATCGGCGCTCTGCGGCAAGCCGCCGCCAGCCGCGCCATGACCGCCTTGCCCAGAGCCGCCGAGCCGATCCGATTCTTCGTTCCCGGGCCGGCCTACGTCCTCGAGGAGGTTCGGGAGGCGATGACGGCGCCGGTGGTCGGCCACCGCTCCGCCGCCTTCCGGGAGGTCTACGCGCGGGTCTCTGCGGCTCTCCCCAAGGTCTTCCGGACCGGCCGGGAGGTTCCGGTCGCGACCGCGAGCTCGACCCTGGTCATGGAGCTCGCTCTGATCTCGACCGTCCGCTCGTCGGTCCTCCATCTCGTCTGCGGCTCCTTCTCCGAGCGCTGGCACGCGATCGCCGCCGCACTCGGCCGGGCTGCGGACCGGCTCGACGTGCCCTGGGGACGCGCGGTCGACCCGGACCTCGTCCGCCGCGCCCTCCGGCGCAAGCGCTACGAGGCGGTGGCGGTGGTCCACAACGAGACCTCGACCGGGGTGATCAACGCCCTCGCCGAGATCGCTCGCACGGTGCGCGAAGAGAGCGACGCCCTGGTGCTGGTCGACACCGTCTCGTCGCTCGGCGGCGCGCCGGTCGAGACTGACGCCTGGGAGCTCGACTGGGTCCTCGCCGGCAGCCAGAAAGCTCTCGCCGCGCCGCCCGGCCTGGCCGTCTTCACCCTCTCCGAGCGAGCGGAGGAGCGGGCCTCCCGGATCGAGCACCGAGGCTGGTACACCGACGCCCTGCGCTACCTCGAGGAGCACCGCGCCGGCGGCCCGATCTCGACCCCGGCCGTGCCGGTCGTCTACGCCCTCGACCGGCAGCTCCAGAGAATCGCGGCCGAGGGGATGGAGGTGCGGTGGGCCCGCCACGCCCGGCTGAGGGATCGGGTCGCCCGCTGGCTCGACGGGCCGGGAGCGGAGCTCGGGTTCGCATTCGCTTCCGAGGCGTTGGCCGCCGAGCCGGAGATCCGCTCGCCCACCGTGAGCTGCTTGCAGGCGCCGCCGGGCCTGCCGGCTCCGGATCTGGTGCGCCGGCTCGCCGGGCGCGGCTTCACCCTCGGTGGCGGATACGCCGCCTGGAAGGAGTCGACCTTTCGGATCGGGCACATGGGGGAGGTCGGGGACGAGGACCTCGAAGACCTGTTGGGCGCCATCGAAGAGGCGGTTCGGGTCGGTTGATCGCTAGCAAGGAGGCTCACTGTGCATCGAATTCTCGTCGCCGATCCGCTGCAGGCCGCCGGCCTGGAGATCCTGCGGGAGTCCGGGGCCGAGGTGCGGGTTCTGGGCGACGAGGATCGCCCGCGGCTCGCCGAGATCCTGCCCGGCTTCGACGCTCTGGTCGTCCGCAGCATGACGCGGGTGACCCGCGAGGTGCTCGAGGCCGGCCGCGACCTCAAGGTGGTCGGCCGGGCCGGGATCGGAGTCGACAACATCGACGTCGCAGCGGCCACCGAGATGGGCATCCTGGTGGTCAACGCCCCGACCGCGAACCTCCTTTCGGCGACCGAGCACACCTTCGCCCTGCTCCTCGCCGCGGCCCGCAACGTCCCGGCGGCCGACGCCTCGATCAAGGCGGGTGAATGGGACCGCAAGCGCTTCCTGGGTACCGAGCTCCAGGGCAAGACCCTGGGCGTCGTCGGTTTCGGCCGGATCGGGCGCAAGGTGGCCGAGCGTGCCCGGGCCTTCGGCATGGAGGTGGTCGCCCACGACCCGTTCCTGGATCCGGCCGCGGCCCGACGGCTCGACGTGGAGCTGCTCGAGCTCGACGACCTCCTCGGCCGGGCCGACATGGTCACTCTCCACACCCCGTTGACCGAGACCACCCGGGGGCTCCTCTCCGCCACCCGGATCGAGGCGATGAAGGAGGGGGCCATCCTGGTCAACTGCGCCCGCGGCGGCCTGGTCGACGAGGAGGCGCTGCTCGAAGCGCTCGATGCGGGGCGCCTGGCGGGGGCGGGTCTCGACGTCTTCGCCGAGGAGCCGCCGCGCGAGCTCGCGCTCGCCCGCCACCCGCGGGTGGTGGCGACCCCGCACATCGGGGCCCAGACCGAGGAGGCCCAGAAGCGGATCGCGGTCGAGACCAGTCGCATGGTCCTCGCCGCCCTCGACGGCTCGCTCGCGGTCACCGCGGTCAACCTGCCGTTCGCCGCGACCGGCACCCGGGGAGAGCCCTACCTCCACCTGGGGGAGCGACTGGGCCGGCTCGCGAGCGGGCTCCTGGGCGGCGGCGCCGAGGGACTCCAGATCGATCTCTGGGGGATCGACGAGCCGCTCCGCGTGCCGCTCGCGGTGGCGGCGCTCAAGGGAGCGCTCGAGCCCTTCCTGGGCGAAGGGGTGAACTACGTCAACGCGGAGCTCATCGCCGAGGCTCGGGGGATCGAGGTGGTGCGCTCGATCCACACCAGCGCCGGCGACTACCCGCATCTGGTGGGCGTGACGCTGCGCGGCGGCGGCCGGGAGGTGTCGGTCAGGGGAACGCTCTTCGGCGAGCGCGACGCTCGGGTGGTGGGCTTCGAGGGCTTCCGGCTGGAGTTCCGTCCCGAAGGCAAGCTCCTGGTGCTCCGCAACCTCGACGTGCCGGGGGTGGTGGGGAAGATCGGCACTCTGCTGGGGGAGGCGGGGGTGAACATCGGCGACATCCATCTGGCGCGGCCGGAGGGCGGCCCCGAGGAGCACGCGGTGGCGGTGCTGCGGCTCGACCAGGACCCGGGGCCGGAGACGCTCCAGGCGTTGGTGGCGCTGCCGGAGGTATCCTGGGCGCGGGTGGTCGATATGTCGTAGGGTGGGCCTCGGCCCACCGGATGCAATGCACGGTGGCGTGGCTGGGAAAGAGGTGGCGTGGCACGGGGGCGGCGGCCGTCCCGCGGCGGGCTCCCGGTGCGCGCGGGGCGATCCACGGGGATCAGCGACGGCCGCTCCGGGGGCCGCGCGAACTCGGTCGCTACGCTCCCTCAGACAAGCGCGCGGCCTGATCCCTCCGCTGCCGCCGCTTCACCTCCGTGGATGCCTCGCCCCGTGCTCAGGGGAGCCCGGCGCGGGCCGGCCGCCGCGGG
>DATKCC010000079.1:0-4252 GCA_035513375.1 Thermoanaerobaculia bacterium
GTGGTCAAGGACGAGGCGTTGTTCGCATCGAACACCTCCTCGCTCACCATCACCCAGCTCGCCGTCGCCACGTCGCGGCCCGAGCGCTTCCTCGGCCTCCACTTCTTCAATCCGGTGCCGGTGATGAAGCTGGTGGAGGTGGTCCGCACCCTGCTCACCGCCGAGGACGCCTTTGCGACCGCCAAGGAGTGGGTCCAAGGCCTGGGCAAGGAGCCGATCGCCTGCCGTGACAACTCGGGGTTCATCGTCAACCGGCTGCTCGTGCCCTACCTGCTGGACGCGATCCGCGCCCTCGAGGAGGGGGTGGGCACGGTCGAAGACATCGACAAGGGCATGCAGCTCGGCTGCGGCTATCCGATGGGCCCCTTCACCCTGCTCGATTTCGTCGGCCTCGACACCACCTACTACATCGCCGACATCATGTTCGAGGAGTACCGGGAGAAGCGCTTCGCTCCGCCGCCGCTGCTCAAGCAGATGGTCCAGGCGGGGAGGCACGGGCGCAAGACCGGCCGGGGGTTCTACGACTATTCGAAGTGAGATCCTCCGCGCCGCGGTTCCGGCGCCCGTCTTGCTACACTAGGCTCCGAGGCCCGGCCTCGACCCATGTCTCCGCGACCACCTCTCCTCTGCGTCACCCTCCTTCGATGACCCAGGTCACCCTGCCCGAGGAGGGGATCGACGTCCTCTTCGGCACCCACGACGAGAACCTCCGCCGCATGGAGCGCGCCTTCGGGGTGGAGCTCGCGGCCCGAGGCAACGAGATGACGATCTCGGGCAGCCCCGAGGGGGCGCGCGCGGTCCAGCATCTCCTGGCCGAGCTCGGGTCGCTGGCCGAGCGCGGGCACCCCTTGAAGCCGAGCGACGTCCGCACCGCCGTCCGCGTGATCCAGGAGGACCCGGAGGCGTCGCTGGTCGGGTTCTTCCAGCCCGAAGGGATGCTCGCCTCCGTCAACCGGCTGATCACGCCCCGAACCCTGCGCCAGCAGGGTTACCTGCAGGCGATGATCGACTTCGACATCGTGATCTCCATCGGTCCCGCCGGGACCGGCAAGACCTACCTGGCGGTCGCCATGGCCGCCGCCTCCCTGCTCGAGAAGAAGGTCCGGCGGATCGTCCTGGCCCGGCCTGCGGTCGAGGCCGGGGAGAAGCTCGGGTTCCTCCCCGGCGACCTGGTGGAGAAGGTCAATCCGTACCTGCGCCCGCTCTACGACGCCCTCTACGACATCATCGGCTACGAGAAGGTGGGCAAGATGCTCGAGCGGGGGATCATCGAGGTGGCGCCGATCGCCTTCATGCGTGGCCGCACCTTGAACGACAGCTTCATCATCCTCGACGAGGCCCAGAACACGACCTCCGAGCAGATGAAGATGTTCCTCACCCGGATAGGCTTCGGCTCGAAGGCGGTGGTCAACGGCGACGTCACCCAGGTCGACCTGCCTCAGGGCCGGCGCTCGGGCCTGCGCGAAGCCGAGACCGTGCTCGAGGGCATCGAAGGCATCCGTTTCTTCCGCTTCACCGAGCGGGACGTGGTTCGCCACAGCCTGGTCCAGCAGGTCATCTCGGCCTACGATCGCCACGAGCGGGAGCGGGACCGGGAGCGCGGCGAGCCGGCGCCGGCGAGGGAGGCCTGAGGAGGCGATGGCGAAGCGCCCGGAGAGCGTACCTTCCCACCCGGATCGGGCTCCGGCGGCGTCGCGGTGGTCGATCAGGAGGCGGGTCGCCGCAGTCACCCGGCGGACCGCGGAGGGGTGGGCGCGGCTGCTGGAGGTCCCGGCGCTCTGGGTGGGCTTGCTCGTCACCGTCGGGGCCTGGGGCCTCACCCCGGGCGGGCTGCTCCCGGCGCCCGAGGCGCGCCAGGGGGAGATCGCGCTCCGGGACTACACCGCGCCTGCCGATCTGCTGATCCCCGACGAGGAGACGACCGAGGACAAGCAGCGGCGGGCGCGCCAGGAGGTGCCCCCGGTCTACGACCTCGACACCGGCGCGGTCCTCACCCTGGAGCGCGAGGTCGCGGCCCTGTTCGCCGCCGGCCGCCAGCTCGACAGCCGGGGGGGCGAGATCTCCGCGACCGACCTGACGGTGGCTCTGGCCCGGGCCTCGGGTCTCCGTATCAGCCGGCCCCAGGCCGAGGCCCTCTCGCTCGAGGGCTTCGCCGGCGACCTCGAGGACCGGGTCCGCGCCCTGGCCAGCCGGGCGCTGCGCCGTGGTCTGGTCGAGGGAAAGTCGCGCCTGTTGGAGAACCGCGTCGGGGGGATCACGCTCCGGGACCTCCGCACCGAGGAGGAGCGGAGCCACTTCGACCTCTTCGACCACCTGGAGTACCCGGGCGAGCTCCGCGCCTTCCTGGAGTCGGAGATCGAGGACTGGCGCGACCTCTCCGGAGACCAGCGCCAGCAGGTGGTGGAGCTCCTGGTGGCGAACCTGCCGGTCAACCTGTCACCGAACCGGAGCGAAACCCTGGAGCGCCAGGAAGCTGCGGCGGCGCGGGTTGCACCGACCTTCAAGCAGATCCGCAAGGGACAGATGATCGTGCGCCAGGGGGACCAGATCGGTCCGGCCGAAGCCCGGCTGATCGCCGAGGCCACGGGGCGTGATCGGGCGAGCGGCCGGCTCCTCCCCCTGGTGGGCACCATGTCGCTCCTCGGCCTCGCCGCCCTGGTCCTATGGCCTGGGCTCGCGGGGGAGCGGGTGGCGAACCACTCGCGGCGCCGGCTCTACGGCGAGACCCTGCTACTGCTGCTGGTCTCGATCCTGGGCGCCAAGTTCTGCTTCCTGGTCTCGAGCGCCCTCGCCGGCTCCTTCGACGGCGCTCCCTTCGACTCGTTCCGGAGCTACGCCTACGGCGTCCCCTTCGCCGCCCTGGGGATGATGGCGGCGCTGCTGTTCAGCCGCACCGCCGCGGCGCTCCTGGTCTTCCTGTTCGCCCTCCTGGTCAGCCGGCTCGCCGGGATCGACGCCCTCTGGGTCACGCTCTACGCGGCCGTGGGGTCTCTCGGAGCGGTCTACGCAGTGCAGGCCTTCGAGATCAAGCAGCGGCTCGCCCTGATCCGGGTGGGCCTGCTGGTGGGAGGGCTCAACGTAGGTACCGTCCTGGTGATGACGGCGCTCGCCGGCGGGGTGGGCAGCGAGCCGCTCCGGCTCCTGTTCGACGCCGTCTGCGCGTTCATCGGCGGCTTGTTGGTGGCGGCGGTGGGCAGCTTCTCGATCCCGATCCTCGAGTCGACCCTCGGGATCACCACCGACATCAAGCTGGTCGAGCTCGCCAACACCAACCTGCCGTTGCTGCGCCGCCTGGCGTTCGAGGCCCCGGGCACCTTCCAGCACTCCTTGATGGTGGCGAACCTCGCCAAGGAGGGGTGCGAGGCAATCGGCGCCGACCCGGTCCTGGCTTACACCGGCGGCCTCTACCACGACATCGGCAAGGCCCTGCGGCCCGATTACTTCGTCGAGAACCAGCGCCAGGGGCAGAACCCGCACGACAAGCTCACCCCGTCGATGAGCTCGCTGGTGATCATCGCCCACGTCAAGGACGGCCTCGAGATGGCCGAGGAGCACCACCTGCCGCAGCCGGTGCGCGATGCCATCGCCCAGCACCACGGCACCCGCCTGATCAGCTTCTTCTTCAGCCGGGCGGTGGAGCAAGCCGAGCGCCGCGAGGCGGAGCGCAAGGAGGAGGTGACCGAGGATAGGTTCCGCTACCCGGGACCCAAGCCCCAGAACAGGGTGATGGGCGTGCTCATGCTGGCCGACGGCGTCGAGGCGGCCAGCCGCACGCTCGCCGAGCCGACCGAGCTCAAGATCCGTGGACTGGTTCGCAAGATCGTCACCGACTGCCTCGACGATGGTCAGCTCGACGAGAGCGACCTGACCCTCGCAGACATCCGCAAGGTTTCGCGCTCGTTCGGCCGGGTGCTCACCAACATCTACCACCAACGCATCGACTACCCCGGGTACGACTTCGAGGCCGAGGCGCGAAAGGCTGCGGGGGCAAGTCGCGAGCGCGCGGCCAGAGCCCGGGCCTCGTGATGGCCCGCGACGAGCGGGCCGGCGAGCGCGAGGTCGTCCTCCAGAACCCCTACGGCTACCGGGAAGGCCGCGACCCGGAGCTCGCACCTTGGCTCGAGCGGCTGGTGGCGGAGCTCGCGCCCGAGCCGGGGAGCTTCGCCGTACGCCTGTCGAGCGAGCGGGAGATGCGCCGGCTGAACCGGACCTTCCGCGGCCGCGATTACCCTACCGACGTGCTGTCCTTCCC
>DATKCC010000080.1:0-3545 GCA_035513375.1 Thermoanaerobaculia bacterium
GCCGAGGCGCTCCGCGCCCGCCGTTGCTCCGAAGCCCAGCAGGCGCTCGCGCCCCTCGACCGGGGCGCCGGCTCCGAGGCCCGATTCGCCCGGCTGGTCAGCGGCATGCAGGCCCACGCCTGCGAGGACGTGGGCCTCGCCGCGCGGCGCCTCGCCGAGGCCGGCGAGCCCGGCGCTCCCCTCGAGGACTGGCGTCTCTACCTCCTCGCCGAGAGCGCTCACGCCCGGGGCCGGCAGGAAGAGGCCCGCGAGGCCCTGGCCGAGCTCCTGGCCGACTACCGCGATTCGCCGCTCTGGGAGCGCGCCCTGGTGGCCGCGATCGAGCAGAGCGCAGAGGTGGGGGGCGAGGACCATGCCCTCGAGCTGGTGCGCTGGAGCCGCGAGCAGGAGGGGCTCGCCGCCGCGACCATCGCCCGCGCCGAAGCCCTGGCCTGGAAGCTCGGAACCGAGCGCGGCGACCTCGCCGTCCGGTCGCGTGCGGCCCGGCGACTCCTGACCCACGCCCCGGTCACCGCCTCCGAGCTGGGCGTGGTCGAGCTCTTCCGCAGCCCAGGCGGTGAGATCGCCTGGCGGGCGATCCTGAGCGGGGCGGAGCTCGAAGCCCGAGCCGAGGCGCTGCTCGCGAGTGGCCTGGTCTCCGGGGCGATCGAAACCCTGAACGACGTTCCCGGCAACGAGCGGAGCTTCACCTGGAGCCTGCTAGGCGCCCGGGCGCTAGTCCGGGACGGCAGGGCGCGCCAGGCCCTCGAGATCCTCGACCGGGCGGCCCCGGCCGAGGCCGGGGAGCGTGCCGAGGTCGAGTGGGTGAGGGCCCAGGCGTACGCCGACCTGGCCACCGCGCTCGGCGCCGGCGCGTCGCTCTCGGTCGACGAGCGCGCGCGGATGCGGCGGGCCTCCCACGAGCATCTCACCCGGCTGGTCAGCCGGGGAGGGGACCGCGAGCTCTCCCGCCAGGCGCTCCGCCAGCTCTTCGCCGATCACTCCGCCGAGAACCGGTTCGAGGCGGCCGCCGAGGCCCTTCGCGTCCTCCGGCGCCTCGACCCGCTCGATGCGACCGGCGCCTCGTACCTCTGGGGGCTCGGCTGGCAGGAGTACCGGCGCGAGAACCACAGCGGCGCGGTCGGTTACTGGAGCGAGCTGGTTTCGATCTACCCGGACAGCCGCGAGGCCCGAAGCGGCCGCTACTGGACCGCTCGCGCCTTCGAGCACCTGGGCGACAGCGGCCGGGCGCTCGCCGTCTTCGGCGAGATCGCCGCCTCCGACACCTCCGACTTCTACCGCCGTCATGCCGCCGCCCGGGTGGTGCCGGCCGGGTCGCGGCCCGGCTCCGGCTCCGGACGGCGCTCGGGTCTCACCGAGCCGCCGGAGGAGCAGCCCTGGCCGGTCGACGAACGGCTGGCGCGTGCTCGGCTGCTGACCGACCTCGGCCTCGACGCCCTGGCTCTGGCCGAGCTCGAGGCCCAGGGCGAGCGGCCCGACCTGCGCGCCAGGAACGCCCTGACCGGCCTCGCCTTGACGCGCCAGGGCAAGCACCGGTCGGGGATCCCCTACTTGCGCCGGGCCTTCCCGGCGTTAGGGGGGCCCTATCAGGCGAGCGTTCCCGCCGAAGCCCGTCGGCTCTACTATCCGCTCGCCTTCGAGGAGCCGGTCCGTAGCGCGGCCGAGCGTTCGCGCGTGCCCACTCATCTGATCTACGGGATCATCCGCGAGGAGAGCGCCTTCGACGTGACCGCGCTGTCACGGGTCGGCGCCCGCGGCCTGATGCAGATCATGCCCGCCACCGGGCGCGAGGTCGCCAGGAAGCTGGGTCTCGGCTACTCCGAGATCCGCCTCGACGACCCCGCTTACAACGTCCGCTTGGGCTCGGCCTACTTCGGCCAGCTCCTCGACATGTTCGACGGCCGGACCGAGCTGGCGCTCGCCGGGTACAACGGTGGCCCCTACCGGATGAAGCGGCTGTGGCGAGAGGCGGGCCCGCGTGTGGAGCTCGACTACTTCCTCGAGAGCCTGCCGATCGAAGAATCCCGCAACTACGTCAAGAGAGTGCTGGTGTTCTCGGACAGCTACGAGCAGCTCTACGGCATGTGACGCGTCGAACGCCCCCTACCGGTGGGCTGAGCTCCACCGGTCGACCTTCCCGGTGCTATACTGATTCGCCCCCATCGTGGGGGCCAAGCGCGCGGGTCCATAGCTCAGCGGTTAGAGCATCCGGCTCATAACCGGCAGGTCCCTGGTTCAAATCCAGGTGGACCCACAACGGACGGACCCCCTGCCCGAAGGTGCCAGCGATCATCGTAGACCTAGCCACTCCAAAGGAGGCGTCGTGTCCATGATGCGGCCCCTCGACACCATCATCGAGCTCCAGGACGGTCTCGAGCGGCTGCGCCGGGCCCAGGCCCAGCTCGGCGGCATCCCCGACTGGATGCGCGAGCTCGACCACCAGTATCAGGAGCGCAAGGCGGAGATCGACGAGCTCGAGAGCGTCGTCGAGTCTGCCCGCGCCGAGCGGCGCTCGGCCGAGGCTGTAGTCGCCGAGGCGCAGGAGAAGCTCAAACGCTACCAACGCCAGATCAACGAGGTCACCACCCAGCGCGAGTACGGCGCGCTGCTCCAGGAGATCGACACCGTCAAGAGCCAGGTCGCCGCCGGTGAGGAGCAGGGGTTCGCCTCCCTGGAGAGGATCGAGTCGGCCAACCGCGAGATCGCGGACAAGCGCGCCGCCTTCGGCGACCTCGAGGAGCGCTACCGGGTCGAGCTCGCACGGTGGGAGGAACAGAAGCCGGAGCTCGCCGAGGAGGCGCGCCGGCTACGGGAGCGGGTCGAGGTGTTGCGGGAGCGCCTTCCGCGGCCCTACCTCGCGCAGTTCGAGCGGCTCTACGAACGCACCGGCGGCCGGGCCTTGGCGTCGATCCGCAAGATCGAGCGCCCGCGGGGCCCCTCCATGTGGCACTGCGCCATCTGCCACTACAACGTGAGGCCCCAGGTGCTGGTCGAAATCCAGGACCTGGGCAGCCTCATTCAGTGTGACAGCTGCAAGCGGATCCTGTTCGTCGAAGGGGAGGGCGACCGGGAGGAGGCGGAGGCGGGCGCGGCCGGGGCGGGCTAGCTCCCCCTCCTCCATGACCCCGATCGACGACGAGGTTGCGGGCCGGCTGGCGGCCCTGCGCCGCCGCATCGACCTGGCTGCGGCGCGGGCCAGGCGCGATCCGGCCGCCGTCACCCTGGTGGGCGCGGCCAAGGGTCAGCCGCCGGAGCGTCTGCTGGCGGCCCGGCGGGCCGGCCTCGCCGCCTTCGGTGAGAACCGGGTGCAGGAGGCCGAGTCGCACCGGGAGACGCTCGGCGAGCGCCCCGGGCGCGACGGGCTCGAGTGGCACCTGATCGGTCCCCTGCAGTCGAACAAGGCGAGACGGGCGGTGGAGCTGTTCTCGACGGTCCACTCCGTCGACCGGCTGAAGATCGCCCGCGCCCTCGACCGGGCGGCGGGGGAGGCCGGCCGAATGCTCGAGTGCTTCCTGGAGGTCAACCTGGCGGGCGAGGCCTCGAAG
>DATKCC010000081.1:0-2615 GCA_035513375.1 Thermoanaerobaculia bacterium
ATCACCCGAGAGACCATCCGAGACCAGGGAGAGAGCGGATATGAAGATCGAGCTTCGACATCTCCGGACCGCCGCTGTGGCCTTCACACTGTTCGCGCTGGCGGCGCCGGCGTCGGCGCAGTACTACCAGCGGGACAACGCCTTCCGTTTCCGGGCCGGCCTGTTCGAGCCCGAGGGGGACTCCGAGTACTGGCAGGACACCGAGGCCCGCTTCTCCGGCGAGGCTGCGGACCTCGAGGACCTGATCCTCGGCTTCGACTATCTGCGGGGCATCGGCGGCGGCGGGCGGATCTCGCTGCAGATCTCTGTCGCCGGCTTCGAGGGTCAGGACGATCGCCAGGACCTGTTCTTCGACGACGAGGCCGGCTTCCCCATCGTCCACACCGCGACCCTCACGGTCGCCTCGTTCACCGCCGGGCTGAATCTGAACCTCATCCCGCACGGGCCGATTCGGCCGTACGTGGGAGCCGGTGGCGGCTACTACGTGTGGGAGCTCGAGGAGAATGGCGACTTCGTCTTCTCCGGCCCGGTGTTCGACGAGATCTTCACCGAGCGGTTCGCCGACGAGGGCGCGACGATCGGCTACTACTTCCTGGCCGGCGTCGCGGTGCCGATCACCGACGGCTGGAGCGTCTTCGCCGAGGGGCGCTGGCACCGCGCCGAGGACGAGCTGGGAAGCGACTTCGAGGGCTTCGGCGACCTGGACCTCTCCGGCCGCGAGATCTCGGCCGGGTTCTCGTGGTCGTTCTGAGGCTCTGCGCGACGCGCGGCGGCCGGCCCGTGCCGGGCTCCCGGTGCGCGCGGGGCAATCCACGGGGCTCAGGGGAGCCCTGAGCGGGCCGGCCGCCGCAGGACCTGCAGCACCGCCAGGCTCGCTACTCACTGAGAGCCGTCAGAGTGCGTGAGATCCGGCCACCCGCAAGCGACGAACGACCGAGGCGTACTGGCAAGTACGCCGCAGGGAGGGAGGAGCGAGGACGGCCGGAGATTGCGTGCTCTGGCGGCTCTCAGGCGAACTTTCGCATCAGGCCGACGACGATCCCCTGGATCTTGACCTGGTCTGCGGGGACGTAGATCGGGGGCATGCTCGGGTTGGCCGGCTGGAGGCGCACCTTCTTGCCCTCCGGATAGAACTGCTTCAAGGTGGCGTCGTCCCCGATGAGAGCCACCACCATCTCCCCGGCGGTGGCCTCCTCCCGGAGCTGGACCACCACGTAGTCGCCGTCGAAGATGCCCTCGTCGATCATCGAGTCGCCGGCCACGCGCAGCACGTAGTGCTCGGCGTCGCGCCGGCCGCCCAGCAGGTGGCTCGGCACGCCGAGGGACTCGTCGCCCGGCAGGGCCTCGATCGGCCTGCCGGCGGCGATCTGCCCGAAGAACGGCAGCTCCACCTCGAGCCGGCCAGTCTTCGGCAGGTGCTCCTCGACCAGCATCACGCCCCGCTTCTGATTCGGCTCCCGGGTCAGGTAGCCCTTGTCCTCCAGCAGCTTCAGGTGCTTGTAGACCGTGCCGTAGGAGGAGTAGCCGAACTTGTGGCGGATCTCCAGGTGGGTCGGGGAGTAGCCCCTCTCTTCCCGGAAACCGTGGATGAAGTCCAGGATCTCCTTCTGCCGCTTGGTGAGGTAGTCCTTCTTGCCTCTCCCGGCCCTGTGCGGTTTCGTCATGGCCAGATCATACAGCGGAAAAAGAGCGTAAGCAAGCTTGGGGTTCGGGAGTCCGTGGCCGGCTGCTAAACTGCGGCGTCCGCGCCCGCCGCGCTCCCGCCGCCATGCCCCTGCCTCCCCCACCACCGATCCGCCTGCCGGCGGTAGAGGAGCACCGCCTGGCCAACGGCCTCACCCTGGTTCTCCACCCGGACCAGCGGCTGCCGCTGGTCACGATCAACATCTGGTACCACGTCGGCTCGAAGGACGAGCGGCCGGGCTTGACCGGCTTCGCCCATCTCTTCGAGCACATGCTCTTCCAGGGCAGCGAGCACGTCTCTGGGACCGACCACTTCCGCTACCTTCAGCAGATCGGCGGCGTGGCCAACGGCTCGACCTGGTACGACCGGACCAATTATTACGAGACCCTCCCGGCCCACCAGCTCGAGCTCGGGCTCTGGCTCGAGTCGGACCGGATGGGCTTCTTCCTGCCCGGACTGACCTCGGAGAAGCTCGAGACCCAGCGCAGCGTGGTCCTCAACGAGCGCCGGCAGCGGGTCGACAACCAGCCCTACGGCCGCGCCTCGGAACGGATCAATGAGCTGCTCTTCCCGCCGGAGCACCCCTACCACTGGCCCGTGATCGGCACCCTGGAGGACATCGCCGCGGCGAGCCTGGACGATGTGCGGGAGTTCTTCCGCCTCCACTACACGCCGGCCAACGCCGTGCTGACGCTGGCCGGGAGCTTCGAGCCCGAGGCGGGGCTCGAGGCGGTCGAGCGCTGGTTCGGACCGCTCGCCTCCGGCACCAAGCCGCTGCCGGTCGTGCCCGGCGATCCCTCCTTCACCGGCGAGCGGCGGGAGCGCCTCACCGACGAGGTGCAGCTCGCCCGGGTCTACCTCGCGGGTCAGGCGGCCGCCTACGGCGAGCCCGGCTGGCACGCCGCCGATCTGCTCGCCCGGGTCCTCACCA